>JBFKXV010000051.1:0-9917 GCA_041637935.1 Burkholderiales bacterium
CTGGCGAAATTTTCTCAGGTTCGAGGCGCGCACCATCGGCTTCGGCATCATTGCCATCATCGCGCTGGGGTACATCCTGTTCCTGCCGCCACCGTCACAGATCACCCATCAGCATCTCGGAATGGTGATGCTCGGCGTCATTATTGCCTCCATCCTGCTCGGTTTTCCGATCGCATTTACCTTGATCGGGCTGGGCATTCTTTTTGGCGTTGTGGCGTTCCACCGGCCAGGCGTACCGCTGCTCGAAAATCCCATTTTCGACAACATGGTTTTGCGCACCTACGGGGTAATGACGCTCGACGTAGTCATCGCCGTGCCGTTGTTTATCTTCATGGGTTACATCGTCGAGCGTTCGGGGATTATCGACCGGCTGTTCCGAAGCCTCGAGCTGTCAATGTCGCGCGTTCCGGCGGCCCTCGCGGTGGCAACCATTCTGACCTGTGCGGTGTTCGCCGCTGCGACGGGGATCATCGGTGCCACCGTGACATTGATGGGTTTGTTGGTGCTGCCGCCAATGCTCAAAGCGGGCTACGACATCAAGCTTTCCGCCGGTTCTATCGCCGCAGGGGGCTGCCTCGGTATTCTGATTCCGCCCAGCGTGCTGTTGATCTTGTATGGTGCAACTGCCGGCGTATCCGTGGTGCAGTTGTACATGGGTGCCCTTATCCCCGGGATCATGCTCTCCAGCATGTATGTCGGCTACGTCATTATCAGAGCCATCATTAATCCAAAACTCGCCCCCAAGCTTCCGCCCGAAGAACTCAATGTCCCGGCGGGCGAAGTGTTCAAGATGCTGGCGACGTCTTTCTTTCCGTTGGCATTCCTCATCACGGCAGTACTGGGCAGCATTCTTTTCGGCGTTGCGACGCCAACCGAGGCAGCGGCGGTCGGCGCGCTGGGCGCCGCAATCCTGGCTGCCTCCTACAGACGGCTGACCTTCACACGGCTGAAGGAATCGGCTTTCCTCACTGCACGGACGACAGCGATGGTCTGTTGGCTATTGGTCGGTTCGTGGGTGTTTTCGTCGACCTTTGCCGCACTGGGTGGACAGAATCTTCTCGAAAGCTGGGTCTACAGTATGGACCTTTCGCCAGGCGGCTTTCTGTTCCTCTCGCAGTTGCTGATCTTCCTGTTGGGCTGGCCGCTCGACTGGACAGTGATCATTATCATTTTCGTCCCGATTTTTTTGCCAATGTTGCCCAACTTCGGAATCGATCCCCTGTTCTTCGGATTGTTGACAGCGATTAATTTGCAGACCGCGTTTCTGTCGCCGCCGATGGCGATGGCTGCCTATTATTTAAAAGGGGTGGCGCCGCCGCAAGTTTCGCTGGCGCATATTTTTCTCGGCATGGTTCCATTCATGCTCATTCAGTTGTCGGCGATGATCCTGCTGGTGTTGTTCCCGGCGATTGGCATGTGGCTGCCACATTGGTTTTACAGCAGTTGATCCGGCTTGATGCCGATCAACACCCGGCACCGGCAGCTAAGCGAAGCTAAACAAAGAAAAAGGCTATGAAGAAAGTTGTTGTGACGCGCGAAATGTTTGACGAAACCATTGAGCATCTCGAGCAGCATTTCTCGGTTGTATCCAACCAGACCGATCGTGCCATTGCGCGCGATGAACTGATCGAGATGTTGCAGGATGCCGATGGCATGCAGTCCTACTCCAGTGACCATGTCGACGAGGCACTGCTGCAACGCTGCCCGACGATAAAAGCGGTCTGCAATACCGCAGTCGGGTACAACAACATTGACGTCGATGCCTGCACCCGGCATGGCGTGATGGTGACCAACACGCCGGGTGTGCTCGATGACAGCGTCGCCGATTATGCGATCGGACTGATGATTGCCACTTGCCGCCGCATGGGAGAGGGCGAACGGTATTTGCGCGCCGGCGAGTGGAAGAAGGTTTACCTGAAGCAAACGCTCGGCCGGGACGTGCACGGTGCAACACTCGGCATTGCCGGATTCGGGCGCATTGGCCAGGCAATCGCCAAACGCGCGCGCGGTTTCGACATGAACATCCTTTATCACACGCGCAAGCGTGTCGCGAAAAACATCGAACAAAACCTGGATGTGCAGTATGTAAGCAAGCAGGAGTTGCTCGGGCAATCGGACATCGTCATGCTGATTCTGCCGTACACGGCTGAAACGCATCATTTCATCGGTGCGGGCGAACTGGCCATGATGAAATCGACCGGAGTGTTGGTCAACATGGCGCGCGGCGGTATTGTTGACGACACTGCTTTGGTCGAGGCCCTGCGAGAAAAGACCATCTGGGCGGCAGGTCTCGATGTCTATGAAAACGAACCCAGGTTTAATCCGGGTTTCCTCGAGCTGAATAATGTGGTCCTGTCGCCGCATATCGCCAGCTCCTCCGAGTCGACGCGCCGCGCCATGGCGATGACGGCTGCAACGAATCTGGTTGCCGCGCTAGGCGGCAAGCAGCCGCCGAATCTGATCAATCCTGACTACCGGAAACATCTGAAAGGTTGAAGCACGGTCTGGTGAAATCGATGCAACGTCAACAATGTCAGAGTCACTTCAATCGCGTGGTGCATTGTTTTCGGCGCAATAAATTTTGTTCCTGCACGAGTGTGTTGGTGCAGCAATTTACCAATGGGCGCAAAAGAAACCAGTTATGACTGAACTGTACAAAATCGGTTTGCACGACGCGGCGAAACGCATCCGCTCGGGGAAGCTCAAGCCGAGCGCCTATTTGCAGAGCCTGCTTGCCCGCATTGATTCTCTCGAAGCAACTGTCAAAGCCTGGCAATGGCTGAATCGCGAGCGCGCCATGGAGCTGGCGCGCACGGCCGATTCGGCGGCAACGCCGTGGAAGGCGGCTCATCCGCTGCATGGTGTTCCGGTCGGCGTAAAAGACAACTTCTATACTGCCGGCATACCGACCGAAATGGGTTGCCGGTTGTATGCCGGATATGTTCCGGAAGAAACCGCTGATGTGGTGGTACGCCTCGAGCGCGCTGGTGCGCTGATGCTCGGCAAAACCGTGACGACGGAAGCGGCGTTCATGGTGCCGGCAAAGACGACCAATCCGTGGAATGCCGCGCACACCCCGGGCGGCTCTTCGAGCGGTTCAGCGGCCGCGGTGGCGGCGGGATTCGTCCCTGCGGCAATCGGCACTCAGACGAATGGGTCGGTGGTGCGTCCGGCGGCTTTCTGCGGCATTGTCGGATACAAACCGAGCCAGGGCATGTTATCCGCACGTGGCATCATGCCGTTTTCACCGTCGCTCGATCAGCCCGGTGTATTTGCACGCAGCGTCGCTGATGCGGCCCTGTTGGCCTGGAGTCTGACGGCGCGGCGCAGCAGCATCGCGCCGCAAGCGCCAATGCTCAAAGGCGCGCCGCGTCTCGCGGCGGTGCGCTCACCGGTCTGGCATTTGGCACAACCGGAACAGCGCGCGCAGTTTGATGCTGACGTTGCGCGTTTACGAAATGCCGGTGCCATGATCGACATCATCGAGATTCCCGGCGAATTCGACAGGGCCCACAAGATACATCGAACGATCATGCTGTTCGAGGCGGCGCGTGTTGCGCGCAAGGTCCGGGCGCACTATCGCGAGTCTTTCTCCGACTATCTGAATGATGCGCTCGACGAAGGCGAGAACATTGCCGACAGCGATTATCGCGACGCGATGAAGCTGCGCACACAACTGCAGCACAGTCTGGCGGCGTTTCTGGACCGCGGCTACTCGGCCATCATCACACCTCCCACGGCGGGCGAGGCGCCGGCATCGCTGGATGTGACCGGCGATCCCAGTTTCTGCTCGATATGGACCTTGATGGGCACGCCGGCCATTACGATCCCGACCGGCAAGGGACCGAATGGTTTACCTCTGGGTTTGCAGCTGGTGGGTGCTGTCGAAGAAGAAAACTACCTGCTGTCAACCGCTGCGTGGTGTGAACGGCATTCACCGTTCAAGGGCCTAATCTGAATCAGTGGGCTTGTCTGAAATCGGACTGGTCTGAATAACGGGCCTGGCAAGCGTGAGGGCTCTCGTTACCTCCCGCATCTGGACAGCTGACGCACTGGCGGGAAACTTGCGTTCAGCGCCGTTGTCCGTTTTCGAACAATGCTGATGACCGCCTTGATGTTCATTGTCGGAATTGCCGCACTGACGGCCGGTGCGGAGATGCTGGTGCGCGGCGCTTCGCGCATTGCGTCGGCGCTCGGCATTACGCCGCTGATTGTCGGGCTGACGGTGGTTGCTTTCGGCACCAGCTCGCCGGAGCTGGCGGTCGGTATCGGGGCGGCGTGGGACGGGCAGGCTGACATCGTCATTGGTAACGTCGTCGGCAGCAATATTTTCAACGTCCTGTTCATTCTTGGCCTGTCTGCGCTAATCGTACCGCTTGCCGTTGCTCATCAACTGGTTCGTATCGATGTCCCATTGCTCATCGGTTGTTCAATTGCGTTGCCACTGCTTGCGCTGGATGGTGAGATCGGTCGCGGCGAGGCTGCTGTTCTCGTTGGTGGACTGGTCCTCTACTCGTTTTTCCTCGTATGGCACGCGCGCAAGGAACGCGACCCGGAAATCATCGCAGAATATGCCAAGGCTTATCCCGGCTCCACGGCAAAGCGCTGGGCGGTAAATGCGTTTCTGATATTGATCGGCCTTGTGTTGCTCGTGCTCGGCGCGAACTGGCTGGTCGATGCTGCAGTCGTGTTTGCGCGCCAGCTCGGGGTCAGCGAGTTGGTGATCGGTCTGACCGTGGTTGCCGCGGGTACGTCGCTGCCGGAAGTGGCGGCATCAGTGGTTGCGGCGGTCAAAGGCGAGCGCGACATTGCAGTCGGTAACGCCATTGGCAGCTCGATTTACAACATCTTGCTGGTTTTGGGGGCGACGGCGCTGGTGGCGCCGGCCGGAATTGCCGTCGCGCAGTCGGTACAGAATTTCGATTTTCCGGTCATGATCGCGGTTTCAGTCGCCTGTTTGCCGATCTTTTTCACCGGTTATCGCATCGACCGCTGGGAGGGAATGATATTTCTTGTTTACTACTTCAGCTATGCGGCTTACGTTGTCATGAGGGCGACCGAGCACGACCTTCTCGAGCCGTTCAGTGAGACGATGATGTTTTTTGTGTTGCCGCTGACATTGCTGACTCTCGTCGTCGTGGTGCTGCGGGCATGGCGTGCGGGGTCAAACGCACAGGCTTCCTGAGTACGAAATCAGCCGTGCGTCGAGTCTGCAGGTGTTTTGCCAGGCACGCAGTTGCGCGTCTGGGAGGTAAGGCCTCGGTTACAATGCAAGGCTTGTGAAGTCCTTTCGGTATGCCTGCACAATCCTCACTGCAGCCGGTCCTGACCTCTGATCCCAACGATATTACGGACCTTATAGCGCGTAGTCTGATCCGCGACCGCCACCGCCTGCGCCGTCGCTTGAAAGAGGCGGGTGACGCAAAGGCGCGCTCGGCAGTGCAAAGCGCAGCACAGAAATCAGCGCAGCGAGTAGAGCAGCGCGCGCAGCGCCGCCTGCGAATCGATTATCCGGAGCAACTGCCGGTCAGCGGCAAGCGCGACGAGATCGCACGCGCGATCGAACGTAATCAGGTCGTTATCATTTGTGGCGAAACCGGTTCCGGCAAGACGACGCAAATACCCAAGATCTGCCTTGACATCGGCCGCGGCGTGTTTGGCCAGATTGGCCATACGCAACCGCGGCGTATCGCCGCGCGCGCGGTCGCCAACCGCATTTCGCAGGAACTGGGATCGCCGCTTGGCGACGTGGTTGGCTTTCAGGTTCGCTTTACCGACAAGTCGAGCTCCGACAATCTGGTCAAGCTGATGACCGACGGTATCCTGCTGGCTGAAACGCAGTCAGACCGCTTTCTGAATAACTACGACACGTTGATCATCGATGAAGCGCATGAGCGCAGCCTGAACGTAGATTTCCTGCTCGGTTATATCAAGCAGTTGCTCCCCAAGCGTCCCGAGCTGAAACTGATCATCACGTCTGCCACCATCGATGCCGAGAAATTCTCCAGGCACTTCAATAACGCCCCGGTCATTGAGGTTTCAGGACGGCTGTACCCGGTTGATGTGATCTATCGACCGTTCGACGAAGATGATGAGGATGCGCACGACATCGACCTGCCCGAGGCGGTGGTGAATGCACTTGACGAGGTTGCCGCCGAAGGATCCAGTGGTGACGTACTGGTGTTCTTGCCGGGCGAGCGCGAGATTCGCGAGTGCGCCGAAGCGCTGCGAAAGCACCCACACCATGGCCGGCAATCACGACGCTGGGAGATTCTGCCGCTGTATTCGCGCTTGTCGGCGAAGGAGCAGGAACGCGTTTTCTCCTCGGGAGGCGCGCGTCGCGTCGTGCTGGCTACCAATGTTGCCGAGACCTCCCTCACGGTGCCCGGCATTCGTTATGTGATCGATTCGGGTTTGGCACGCATTAATCGTTACAGCTTCCGCAACAAAGTCGAAATGCTGCAGGTGGAGCGGATTTCGCGAGCCTCGGCCAATCAGCGCGCCGGGCGCTGCGGCCGCGTGATGAACGGGGTGTGTGTGCGCCTTTACAGCGAAGATGATTTCAATGCGCGCGCCGAATTCACCGATCCGGAAATCCTGCGCTCCTCACTGGCGTCGGTCATCCTGCGTATGCAGGCACTGCGCCTCGGTGAAGTTGCCGAGTTTCCGTTTGTCGACGCGCCAGCCGACAAGGCGATTGCCGACGGTTACCAGCTGCTCGTCGAGCTGGCGGCCGTCAACGATCAGAAACGCCTGACTGCGATCGGCAAGCAACTGGCGAAATTGCCAATCGACCCGCGCATTGCGCGCATGATCGTCTCGGCAAAGGAGTTTGGCTGTCTCAACGAGATTCTGATCATCGCTTCCGGTCTGTCGGTACAGGATCCGCGCGAGCGGCCAATCGATAAACAGGAGGCAGTCTCACAGGCGCACAGTGACTTTAGTGACGAACGTTCGGACTTTCTCGGTTATGTCGAGATGTGGAGCTGGTTCGAGGAAGCCGTGCGTCACAAACAGTCGAACCGCAAATTGGTGCAGGAATGCCATGCGCGCTTCCTGTCCTATTTGCGCTTGCGCGAGTGGCGCGAGCTGCATGGCCAACTGGCCGCGATGGCCGCCGAGATGGGATGGCGGCCAAATGAGAAGCCAGCGCGCTATGAAGAGATCCATCGCGCTCTGCTGTCCGGGTTGTTGGGAAATATCGGCTTCAAGTCCGATGACGCCGGTGTTTATCTTGGCGCGCGTGGCATCAAATTTGTAGTGCACCCCGGCTCGGGTCTGAAGAAACGCAAACCGAAATGGTTGATGGCAGCCGAACTGACGGAGACGACGCGCTTGTTCGCTCGCTGCGTGGCACAGGTCGAGGCGCAGTGGATTGAGAAGCTGGGGGCTCATGTTGCCAGGAGCAGTTACCGCGATCCGCGCTGGTCGCGCGACGCCGGCAATGTCTTGGCGACCGAACAGGTAACCGTGTACGGATTGATTGTGGTGCCGGGCCGGCCGGTGATGTATGGCTCGGTCGATCCGATCGCTGCCCGCGAATTCTTTATCCGCGGCGCGCTGGTTGCTGGTGATGTGAATTCGCGTGCGCCATTTCTGAAGCACAATCGACAAATCATCGAACAAGTCAGCGCGTTGGAACACAAGTCACGGCGCCACGACGTACTGGTCGACGAATCAGCGATGTTCGATTTCTTTGACGAGCGCGTGCCGCAGGGTATCTGGTGCTGGGTCGACTTTGAAAAGTGGCGGCGTGAGGCCGAGCGCGGTAATCCGGAATTGTTGTTTCTGAAACGCGCTGACCTGATGCGCCATTCGGCTGAACAGGTCACTGTCGATCTGTATCCGGACAGCATCGAACTGGCAGGCTACCAGCTGGCGCTTTCCTATCGTTTCGAACCAGGCCATGTCATGGACGGTGTCACCATGACGGTTCCGCTGGCCGCGCTCAACCAGATCGATGAACGTCGCTGCGAGTGGTTGGTGCCCGGATTGTTGCGTGACAAGATCACCGAGATGATTCGCGGCCTCCCCAAGGGCATGCGCAAGCACTTCGTGCCGGTACCGCAAGTCGTAACCACAGTACTCGGTTCCATCAAACCGGATTCGCGGCCGCTGGCGCAGGCACTGGCGCAGGCGCTGCACAGCAAGACCGGTGTCGAGGTGGCGGCCGAAATGCTGCAAAACGTTGAGTTGCCGGACCACTTGCGCATGAATTTCCGGATCGTAGATGATCGCGGTGAAGAAATCGCCATGGGCCGCGATCTGGTGAGCTTGCGCAAGGATCTTGGTGTAATGGCGATGCGCAGCTTCACCGAAACGGCGGCAACGCAGTTCGAACGAAAGGGTTTGCGGCGGTGGGAATTTGACGAGCTGCCGGAGATGATGGAAGTCGAACGCGACGGAGGCAGCGTGGTGGGTTTTCCGGCAATCGTCGATGAGGGCGATTCAGTTGCCCTGACGCTGGTTGACACCGAAGCCGAAGCGCAACGCGCCACCCGCGCTGGCTTACGGCGGCTATTGCGCCTGACGCTTCCCGAACAGTTCAAGTACTTGTCGCGCAACCTGCCGGGATTGACCGAAATGTCGTTGCGTTACGCACTGTTACTTGAAGACCAGGGTTCGCGCGGCGACAAGGCCTCGGTGAGCGATCGTTTGCGTGACGAACTGATCGAAGCGACCTGTGATCGCGCCTTTTTCGTCGACACCGGCGCTGACGATGCCGGGCCGGTGCGTGACCGCAAAGCGTTCGAGGCGCGCGTTGCCAAAGCGAAAGTGCGGCTGGCCGAAGTCGCCAATGAACTATGTCGTCTGGTCGCCGAGATCCTCGCGCAATACGCGACCCTGCGCACGCGCCTGGATGACGCGCGGTTTGCCGCGTGGCCGCGGGCCATTGCCGATATCCGCAACCAGCTCGCTTTATTACTGGCGCCGAGATTCGTTGTCACCACACCATTTGAGCGGTTGCGCCATTTTCCGCGCTATTTGCAGGCGATTGGCGTACGGCTCGACAAGCTGGCCTCGAATTCGGACCGTGACGCTAACTGGCATCAGCAACTGGCACGCTTCCGGGAGATGTACACAACCCGTTTGGAGCAGGATCGCCTGCGCGGTGTCAGCGATCCGAAACTGGAGGAATTCCGCTGGATGCTGGAAGAGCTGCGGGTATCGCTGTGGGCGCAGCAACTGAAGACGCCGTATCCGGTTTCATTTAAACGCCTGGAACGCTACTACTCTGAGCTCTAGATTGCGCTGATCGGTCCATACTGGCCTGTTTGGCCCGGTTCTTGATTGTTCGGAAGGCATGGACACCTTATCGCCAATCCGGAAATTCCTGCCAACCGGACCTTTGTTCTGGAAGGACCGGCTGCGTGCCAGCGGTATTCACTTCTGCATCAGCCTTGCCGTGGCTTCGTTGGCGGCACTGCTGGTGTTCATGGTCTGGTATCCGTATCCCTATCGGGAAGTATCCGGCGGGCGCGAACTGTTCCTGATTCTGGTGTCGGTGGACGTGGTGCTTGGCCCGCTGATCACGCTGATGATCTTTAATCGCTCCAAGCCGCGGCGCGAACTGGTACGTGATCTGGCCATCGTCGGACTGATCCAGTTGTCCGCATTAGCCTACGGCATGTGGACGGTGTTCGTGGCGCGGCCGGTGCATCTGGCGTTTGAGATCGACCGCTTTCGCGTGATACATGCGGTCGATGTGCCGGTCGAATTGATCGATCAGGCGCCGCCGGAACTTCAGCCCTTGCCATTGTTCGGTCAGTCGATGCTTTCAGTGCGGCCTTTCAAGAGCGAACAAGAGAGATACGAAGCGACCATGGCCGCGTTGCAAGGCATACATCTCGGTGCCCGGCCTGACCTGTGGGAGCCCTATGCCAATGCACAAATGCGCGTGCTACTCGAAGCAAAGC
>JBFKXV010000052.1:0-9869 GCA_041637935.1 Burkholderiales bacterium
AACGATTTTCGCTTCCGGCTAGGCGCGAGCGACGCCGTTTGGCCGGTCCAAACAAGGAGTGAGCAACAACGCCGGGGGCGAAAAGTCGTGCCATCCCTGCGGGTTACGCCCAGAACAAGCCTCCGCTGCGTTGTTCGGCTTGTCAATACGGCCGGTATTGACTGCACCTCTCGCCTTGCGGCAATCGTGTTCTGGACGTAACGCATCGTGCGATCGATTATGAGATAGGTTCTAGCTTCAACTCCAACGATCAGCGGCTGTGTCGTCACTGGCGCGTGCTTCCACCCAGCGGCTGCCTTGCGGGGTGACCTCCTTCTTCCAGAACGGAGCACGCGTTTTCAAATAATCCATCAAGAACTCGCACGCTTTGAACGATTCACCGCGGTGCGCGCTGGTCACCACCACCAACACAATTTGGTCGAGCGGCTGAAGCGTGCCGACGCGATGTACCACCAGCGCGTCATAGATATCCCAACGTTGCTGCGCCTGAGCGACGATATCTTCCAGCGATTTCTCGGTCATGCCCGGATAATGTTCGAGAGTCAGTGTGGCAACCGCATCGCCGTCGTTGAGATCGCGCACGATCCCAACAAAGCTCGCTACCGCGCCGACCTTCGGATTGCCCTCACGGAGCCGGGCAATCTCGGCGCCAACATCAAAATCTTCGGTCTGCACGCGCACCGGCATTGTGCTCAGCCTCCCGTCACCGGCGGGAAGAAGGCGATCTCCTCACCGCCTTTGATTACCGTATCGGGGCTCGCCATGTCCTGGTTGACTGCCACGCGCACCGCTTTGCCCGCGCCCAGCTCGGACGCCCAGGCATCGCCGCGCTGTCTGAGAAAATCGGCAAGCGCGCCAACGGTCGTAACACCATCGGGCAGGACGAGCTCTTCTTCACCCTTGCCCAACGATTCACGCAGCCGCGCGAAATAGAGGATCCTGACCGTTGTTGATTGGGTTTCACTTGGCTTCATATTGCAATTCTACTCCTAGGAAGCGACATCAATTTGCGCCGCATGGGCCACGACAAACGCGGCGATAGCGTCGTAATCAACCAATGCAAACTGCGGCAATTTGGTTTCGATCTGCTCGTCGGTAGCGATGCCGACGATATGCGGATCTGCGCTAAACAGTAACGGCTTGCCGTGTGCCTTGCGATGGACTTCCAGTTTTGGAATCGGTTGCTTCTTGAAGCCCTCCACCAGCACGATGTCGCACACTGACATGCGGCGCAATTGCTCCGGCAGTTCCGGCTCCGGATGGTCGCCGATTTCGTGCATCAGCACCCAACGTTTGGCAGAGGTCAACATCACTTCAGTGGCGCCGGCCTGGCGATGGCGATACGAGTCCTTGCCGGGCTGATCGACATCGAAAGCATGATGCGCGTGTTTGACGAGGGAGATGCGCAAGCCGCGTTGAACCAGCAACGGAATGACCTGTTCGATGAGCGTCGTCTTCCCGCTGCCCGAGTAACCGGCAAAACCAAACACTTTCATGGCCGCTACTCCAACCTTCCGTCGCGCATGTGCAGCCGCACCACCCCGTCAAGGCCAAGAAGTTCGCGATCATGGCAAGCAATCAGCAGGGTGCGGCCTTCGCGCGCAATGGTATCGATCAATCGTGTCACCAGTACCCTGCCGTCCTCGTCGAGGTTGGCAGTCGGTTCGTCGAGCAAATAAATGGCCGGATCCAGGGCGTGGGCGCGTGCCAGCGCGACACGCTGCTTCTCGCCCGCCGACAAAGCCTGCGGCGGCCGAGTGGCGAGCAATCCGATGCCGGCCCATTTGATCGCCTCATCGGTGCGCCGTCGCACCTCTGACCGCGCCACGCCGGCAGCACGCAAACCGAAGGCGATGTTGTCCGCAACCGAAGTGGAAAACATCACCGGGTGATGATGCACAAAGCCAATCTGCGAACGCATGCGGCGCGGGTAATTGGCAAGATCGACGTCGATGCCGTCGAATAGGAATTGTTCACAGTGCGCTTGCTCGAGTCCCGCCAGCACCCGCAGTAATGAGGTTTTGCCGGCGCCGTTCGACCCGGACAACAGATAGGTGTGGCCGCGTTGCAGTTCGAGCTGGCCGATATCGAGAATGCGTTGGCCGCCAGCGATTCGTATCAAGCCGCGACAAGACAGCAGCATACGCCGCTCCATCGCGAACGTTCGGACAACGTCGTCGTGTTGGTTCAGCGCCGTGTCGGTCATCTTTGCTGCTCTCCCGCGCCCTGCGCCCATGACATGGCGAAATTCACACCCAGCGCCATCACCATCAGCACGATGCCAAGTGCAACACCCTGCGCGAATTCACCTTTGGTCGTCTCCAACGCAATCGCCGTTGGCATGTTACGCGTCATGCCGGCGATGTTGCCACCGACCATCAACGCACAACCCACCTCGGAGATAACACGGCCAAAGCCGTTGAACACTGCCGCCATCACACCGAAGCGCACTTCGCGCAAAACCGTCAACGCGGTGCGAACCCGGCCGGCACCCAGCACCATCGCCGTTTCACGAATTCGCACGTCTGAGCCCTGCACCGCCGATAACGTGAACGCCACCAGTATCGGGGCCGCGATCAACATCTGGCCAATCATCATCGCCGTTTGCGTGAACAGCAACTGCAGGGAGCCAAACAACCCTTGGCGCGACAACAACATGTAGAGCAGCAAGCCTACCACTACGGTCGGAAACGCAAACAGCGCCTGAACACCGACGATGATCATGCGCCTGCCCGGAAAACGCTGCGTCGCCAGCAGGTATCCGGCACTGATCGCGATCGGCGAAATTAGAACGAGCGCAGAAACGGAAACCTTCAGTGAAATCCATACAATTTGCCACAGTTCAGCATTACCCGAAAAAAGAAGTGACAGTGCCTCACGGCTTGTATGCAACAGATCCATGGCGTGCTAGTGCTTTGTATGGGGGTTAGTACCAAGTATTGGAAAGAACAGCTGCTTGCCGCCGACCTTGAAGTCACTGATCGATTGCTGGCCCTCGGAGGAAGTGAGCCACCCGATCAACTTCATCGCGCCCTGGTAGTTGATGCCCGGATATTTCTGTGGACTGACTGCGATTACACCGTAAGGATTGAAAAGCCGCGTATCACCGTGCACCAACAGTTGCAATTCGAGCTTGTCCTTCATCGCGTAGTACGTCGCGCGGTCGGTCAGTGTGTAAGCCCTGAGCTCAGACGCCATCAGTAACACCGCCCCCATGCCGCGGCCCGCCGCACGATAGCGCGGGTTGTCTGACGGCGTCGAAGCCAGTTCTTTCCAGTAGCGCAGTTCCATCTTGTGGGTGCCGGATTCATCTCCTCGCGACACGAACGCTGCCTGCACGGCCGATATCCTTGCAAACGCCTTTATCGCATCGCGCATTCCGCGAATCCCGGCAGGATCATCGGCCGGGCCGACGATAACAAAGTCGTTGTACATGACGTCGTGACGGTTCACACCGTGACCTTGTTCGACGAAGCGGTCTTCATCGGGGCGGCTGTGCACCAGGATCACGTCCACGTCACCGTTTTCTGCAAGCTTGATTGCCTTGCCGGTTCCGACACTGATGACGCGCACTTTGATTCCGGTACTCGACTCGAATCGGGGCAGCAAACTGTCGAGCAGTCCGGAGTTTTCGGTACTGGTCGTCGTCGCCAGGCGCAGATCGCGCGCCAGCGCGCCGCCTGCCGCCATGCAAAGCATGACGCCGGCAACAAACATCATCGTCCCCAGACGCGACAAAGACCGCATTGCTTTCTTCTCCGCATTGGCTCCGTCGCGCGGAGCCTCGCTGGAAGGTTTCCAAAGAACCAGTGTTCATAGCAACCTGGTGTGCCCAGAACACCGTTATGTATGAACGAATATATCGGTCGCCATTATGGCAGATTCGGAAGAAGCTGGCTTTGGCGGAACGCTTTTCTCAGGGCGTTAAAGGCATCGAGGCTGACGCCGGCAGCCATAATCGGCAAACGTGCCGGGCGATTTAGTCGTGGCCTGTTACGGCAGACCGCGACAGCCGGTACGTGCGACTTAATTTCGGAGGCTGCGCGTTACGACTTCAACTTGTTGAACCAGAGCTCGTGATGCTCTTTGGCCCACGTCTCGTCAACATAACCGGTGCGCATTCCATCATAGGCACCCTCGGTGCCGATGGTGCCCATGTAAATGTGGCCCAGCGAGGCGGCGATAAAAATCAACGCACCGGCGCCGTGAACAATATGCGCGATCTGCATGGTCGCGCGCGTCTGTTCGAAATTCGGAAAATCGAGAATCAGTCCGCTGACCCCAACCACCAGTCCAAGCAGGGCGACTCCGCCCCAGAACCAGCCCTTCTCCGCTGCGTTGTACTTGCCGCACGGAACGTGTTCCTTGCCGCTGAGCACCAGCGGCGCTTTTTTCAGCCATTGCCAGTCAATGCTGCGCCAGACATTGTCGCGCACGAACATCACGAACATGCAGGCCACCGATACGATGAACAAAGGCCCCACCAGGTTGTGCACGTTTTTCGATAGTGCGGCAATCCAGGAGAATCCGGCGTGACCAAGCAGCGGGATCACGATGTATCTGCCGAACAACATCAGAACACCGGTCACCGCCAGAATCACAAACGTGATCGCAACAGACCAATGAACCAGCCGTTCCCAATAGCTGAAGCGCTCCACCAGCCGCCCGCTTGGTTGATCCTGCAGCGTCAGGGGTCCTTTCCACTGGTAGAACGCGCCGATGGCAATCGGCACCAGGATCAGTAGCAGCCCGCCGTACAACGTCATCGGTCCATTGCGAATCTGGCGCCACGTTTCACCCGCTGATTGAATGAGCACGCCGGCCTCACGGCCAGTGGCTTGCGTCGAATGTTCCTTACCGTAACGAACTTCGCGCCACACCGGTGCGTTATTGAGCGGCTGTTCGGCCTGGCGTTTTGCCTGCTGCTGCGCCGGTTTATTGTCGACTGCGGCATCCTCGGCCACTGCCGTTGCCGCGGCGCCGCCGAGCACGCTGCATACACCCAGCCATGCCGACAAGAGAAACGCGCGCGTGACCATCTCAGGCGCCTCCCGGCCGCGAGTATTCGCTTTGCAAGCGGTTACGCCGTCTGATTTCCTTTTCCCAGTTCTCGCGATTGCCGTCGAACGCCGCGCCTGCCCAGTTCGGCGTATCAGGCTTGCCGGCGTACCTGCCATCCTCGTATTGCACGGCCTGGGACGGTTCCTGGCAGCCGTACTGAACGATTGCCACGATTAACAAGGCGAACAAGCTGACAATTCGTCTCACGATGATTGCTCCGTTTTCTTGCTGGATGTCCCGGCATCGGACTGCTGGCCGGGTTTGCCATAGGCCGTTCCCCACCCCCAGACTTCCGAGCCTTTACCGCGCACGGTGACGCGCTCCCGGTAAATGTCGGCGAGTATGTCGCCGTCGCCACCCAACAGCGCCTTGGTGGAACACATTTCGGCACATACCGGCAGCTTGCCTTCGGCCAGGCGGTTACGGCCGTACTTTTCGAATTCGGCCTCGCTGCCATTTTCTTCCGGTCCGCCTGCGCAGAACGTGCATTTGTCCATCTTGCCGCGCGCACCGAACCAATCGGTCGAACGTCCGTCCGGCGAACTGGCGTTGGAGCTGGGGAACTGCGGCGCGCCAAACGGGCAAGCATAGAAGCAATACCCGCAGCCGATACACAAGTCCTTGTCGTGCAGCACCACGCCATCCTCGGTTTTGTAAAAGCAATCGACCGGACACACCGCCATGCAAGGCGCATCCGAACAGTGCATGCAGGCGACCGACATCGATTTCTCGGCACCGACCTGGCCGTCATTGATGGTTACGACGCGGCGCCGATTGATACCCCACGGCACCTCGTGTTCGTTCTTGCAAGCGGTCACGCAACCATTGCATTCGATGCAGCGCTCGGCGTCACACAGAAACTTCATTCTTGCCATTGCCAGTTCTCCTCAGCTTTTGTCTGCGCGCAACGGATCTATGCCCGTTCCACCTGGCACAGCGACGTTTTGGTTTCCTGCATCTGGGTCACGATGTCGTAACCGTAGGTGCCTCCGGTGTTGATCGCCTCGCCGCGAACAATGGGCGCACTGCCCTCGGGATAACTGGCGAGCATTTCCTCGCCCTGCCACCAGCCGGAGAAATGGAATGGAACAAATACCGTATCCGGCCCGACCCGCTCGGTGATCAGCGCCTTGACCTTCAGCCGTACGCCAAGCGGTGTCATCAGCCATACGTATTCATCGTTGCGCACACCGCGGTCAGCAGCGGCCTTTGGGTGGATCTCGACGAAGTTCTCCTGCTGCAATTCGGCGAGCCACGGATTGGAGCGCGTTTCCTCACCCCCGCCCTCGTATTCCACCAGCCGCCCACTGGTCAGCACCAGCGGATATTTCTCGTGCAGCTTGTCGGCGACGCTCTTGTCCTGAATCGACTTGAACAAGGTCGGTACCCGGTAAAGCGATTTGACGTCTTCGTGCGTCGGCCACTTGGCGACCAGATCCGGACGCGAACTGTAGAGCGGCTCGCGGTGCATCGGCACGCCGTCAGGGAAATTCCACACCACTGCGCGCGCACGCGCATTACCGAACGGCACGCATGCGTGTTTCAGCGCAACGCGCTGGATGCCGCCCGACATGTCGGTCTTCCAGTTCTTACCTTCGGCTTGTTGTTTTTCCGCGGCCGTCAGGTCGGACCACCAGCCGAGTTTCTTCAGCAGCTTGTCATCAAACTCCGGATAGCCGGTGGTAATCTCGCTGCCGACCGAGTGCGAGCCGTCACCTGCCAACAGGTCGACCCCGTCGCGCTCGACGCCATAACGGGCGCGGAAGGTACAGCCGCCATCCATGACGTGTTTCGACGTGTCATACAAATTCGGCGTCCCCGGATGCTTGACCTTGTCTGTACCCCAGCACGGCCACGGCAGCCCGAAGTAGTCACCGGTCAGATCGTATCCGGTCAGCTCATCCTTGCCGCCGGCGGCGCGCAGCGTCCTGGCATTGAACACGTGCATATTGCGCATGTGCGCCTTGAGGCGCTCCGGCGTCTGGCCGGTGTAGCCGATGGTCCATGTGCCACTGTTGATTTCGCGCAGCACATCTTCTATATCGGGCTCCGGCAGACCGTCCTTCGCGGGTATGAGCTTGATGTTTTGCTTGCCGCCGCGCTTTCCGACAAGCTGGTCGCCAAAGCCGAGCTTTTCGGCCAACTGGTACATGATCATGTGATCGGTACGCGATTCGAACAGCGGCTCGATAACCTGCTCGCGCCACTGAATCGACCGATTCGACGCAGTGACGCTGCCGTAGGTTTCGAACTGCGTGCAGGCGGGCAGTAGATAGGCACCGTCCTTGCGCGCCATGGCGAACATCGCCGCGGAGGCGGACGGATACGGATCGATCACCACCATCAGGTCGAGTTTTTTCATTGCTTCGATCTGATCAGTGCCACGCGTTTGTGAATTCGGCGCATGGCCCCAGAACACCACCGCACGCAAACTGGTTGGCTGGTCGACGTTGTCGTTTGTTTCGAGCACGCCATCCGCCCAGCGCGACACCGCAATGCCATTCTTGCCCATCAGGTCTTCGCTGGCGAAACGTCCCTTGAGCCAGTCGAAATCGACATTCCAGACGCCTGACCAGTGTTTCCAGGCACCCTGCGATAGCCCGTAGTAACCGGGCAGCGTATGCGAATTCGGGCCAACATCGGTTGCGCCCTGGACATTGTCGTGACCGCGATAAATATTGGTGCCGCCGCCAGTCACTCCGGCACTGCCGAGAGCCAACATCAAGACCGCGCTGGCACGGGTGACAGCGTTGCCGTTGGTATGCTGGGTCTGACCCATTGCCCAGATGATGAAACCGGGACGATTGTCGGAGAGCATCTTGGCGGTGTCATACACCTCCTGCTCGGACACACCGGTAACCTCCTCTACGGCAGCCGGCGTATAGCGTGACATGACCTCTTTTTTGATCTCGTCCATGCCGTAAACGCGCTGGGCGATGAACTGCTTGTCTTCCCAGCCGTTGGAGAAGATGTGATACAGCAGCCCGAACAGGAAAGCGACATCACTGCCTGAGCGAAGACGCACATATTTGTCAGCCTTGGCCGCAGTGCGCGTGAAGCGCGGGTCGGCAACGATCACCTTGGCGCCGTTTTCCTTGGCGTGCAAGGTGTGCAACATGGAAACCGGGTGCGCTTCCGCGGCATTCGATCCGAGAAAGAACAAACACTTTGAATTCTGCTCGTCGTTGTACGAGTTGGTCATCGCCCCGTAGCCCCAGGTATTGGCGATACCGGCCACAGTTGTCGAGTGACAGATGCGCGCCTGATGATCGACGTTGTTCGATCCCCAGAGTGCGATCCATTTACGCAACAGGTAGGATTGCTCGTTGTTGTGCTTTGACGACCCGAGCACGAACATCGCGTCCGGACCGCTCTCCTCGCGAATGGCGAGCAGCTTTTCCGAAATTTCCTGGTATGCCTGGTCCCACGAGACCTTTTGCCACTTGCCGCCTTCCAGCTTCATCGGATACCTGAGCCGGCGCGAATCATGCGTGATGCCGTTCTCGCGGACCGCGGCGCCCTTGGCGCAGTGCGAACCGAGGTTGATCGGTGAGTCAAACACCGGCTCCTGGCGGACCCAGACGCCGTTCTGCACCACCGCGTCGATGGCACACCCCACTGAGCAGTGCGTACACACGGTGCGCTTGACCGTGACTTCGCCCGTCGCCGCGGCCGCCGCTTCCGCCTTGGCCTTGCCGACCATGGTATAGGGCAGTTGCGCCGCGACGGCGCCCGCCCCCAGCGTCAACCCGGAGCGTTTGAGAAACGTGCGCCGATCGATCGTTTTGCCAAGCACACCGGCGACACTGCGCGAGATGCGCGAAGTGGATGCAGGTGCACCCGCGGTTTTCCTGGTCAGCAACATGGCTATTCCTTCCTCGGGCCTGTTAACACAGCCTAGATCCGCGTCGTGCGGTAATACTTGTTGATATGCTCGGAAACGCGATAGCCGCGCTTGCTGTGCTGGTCATTGTTGTTGGCTTCGCTGCGCGTTTCGGGCGCCACAGCACTGACCACCGCGGCTGCGGCGGCAACACCGCCTGTGCCAACCGATATCAGGAAGCCACGGCGTGAAGACGAAACACCGGATTTGGCCATGCTTCTCCCCCTTTCATGAGGACCAATGCACAACGCGCATTGGATTGTTCTTGTGTTAATCGCTGGGCGCTATTGTCACATGTCGAACGCGTCATGTTCAACGAACAGAAAACACTTGGCGAGCCGAGCCACAGGCCGGAAGAAGCGTGCCTGCGGATGTTCTGATATTGCGTCGCACAAAGATTGCCCGCCGGACCAGATAAACCGATTGAAAAAGCGCTTCTGCTGGTCAACCGCACTGGTCTGCTCCTGGATCAAAAAGCGCATGATTTCGAACAGCATTGCGATGTGATCCTCAGGTTCGTTTACACCGGTACGGCGCTGCAGGCCATGCTCGTTAAGGAAGCGACGCAGGTCCACCAGCATCGTATCGACGCTCATTCTGGCAGTATATGCACCGACGTAAAGAGAAATCTCGGAACGCCCGGTGCCGACAAACAGCTGTTGGTATTCGTCGGCGACCGCACTGTCCTGCGCATCACCGGCCGCGTTGACCAATTCACGCCAGGCGAGCGCAAACTCGCCGCTGCCCTGCCTCTGCCCTTCGTTGCCCGATTCATTACGCGAGGCAATGCCTCGCAGCAGATCTGCGTCGGCAGGTGCGACGAATAATCGCGCCAGCAGAGCATAGACGTTGGCTCGTGCCTGCTCCTCGGGTCCGAGCGCGACTGCTGTTTCATCCACCATAGCTCTCATGTCTATATCGGTGC
>JBFKXV010000053.1:0-9751 GCA_041637935.1 Burkholderiales bacterium
AGACTACAGCCACTGCGCAAATCACCCACAACAACGCATTCATTTCGCATACTCCTCAGCTAAAGCCAGGTAGTTCAACCGCGGCTCTCTTGCCTGCGGCCGGATGGCGCATTCCGATCTCGTCAAATCGCACCCTCGTCAAATGACGACCTGGTCAAATTGTTACCTTGCTTGTTGCCGTCCTGAAGTTCTCCCGGGCGCTAAGCCAAAACGGCACATACCGCGCACCCGCGCTGCAACTTACTGTGCAAGCAAGTTCCAGACTGCACCGGTTCTCCAAAACTAACCGGTTCTCTCGGACTTCATCGTTGCGCATTGCAACTAATCTCGTTACCCATCCGCTGCCGGCGTGGACGCCGTCCGGCCGCCTAGAACTGCATCTCCTCGAGCGCCAGTACACTGTCTGCGCCCGACACGATTTGCGTTTTGTAAGCGTGTGCCAGCGGCAGAATGTGTTCCGCGTAGAAGCGCGCCGTCGCCAGCTTGCCACTATAAAAGTCAAAGTTTTCGGCATTGTCGTCGATGCGCTGCTTGGAAATCAGCGCCGCCCGCGACATTAACCAGCCGCCCGAGACCGTACCAAACAGCTTCAGCAACGGTACCGCCCCGGCTGACGCCGCCTTGATGTTGTGCGGATAGGTATCCACCATCCACTCCACGCTGACTGAGAGCGCCTCGACGGCCTCGCTGAAATTGCGCCGGATAATTGCGAGCACCGGGTGGCCGGCTGCCTTGGCGAGTTCCGAGTCCAGACCACGCATCTGCTCGATCAGTTCACGAGCCGTGGCACCCTTCTCATAAGCGATCTTGCGGCCCATCAGATCATTGGCCTGAATGCCGGTGGTGCCTTCATAAAGCGTGGTAATTCGCGCATCGCGAAGATACTGCGCTGCACCGGTCTCTTCGACAAAACCCATGCCGCCGTGAATCTGTACACCGAGTGAGGCCATTTCTATCGACGTTTCGGTGCACCAACCCTTGACCACCGGTGTCAGCAAATCGAACAGGTTCTGGTTCCTGGTTCTTTCGGCGGCATCTGGATGCCGCAGCGCCACATCAAGGTAGGCCGACGCCTGCACCGCGATGGCTCGCATCGCTTCAGTGTGCGACTTCATGACCATCAGCATGCGCTTTACATCGGGGTGATGAATGATGGTAACGCGCTCGCCCGACTTGGCGCCTGCCTCACGTCCCTGCACCCGCTGCCTGGCGAATTCCAGAGCACGCTGATAGGCGCGCTCGGCGATGGCCACGCCCTCGATACCGACCTCAAGCCGGGCAAAATTCATCATCGTGAACATGTGGTGCAAGCCGCGGTTCTCTTCTCCGACCAGATAGCCGATGGCACCGTCTGAATCTCCGAACGCGATGACACAGGTCGGGCTGCCGTGAATACCGAGCTTGTGTTCGATGGAGACGCACTTCACATCATTTCGCTCGCCAAGACTACCGTCTGGGTTCACCAAAAACTTCGGAACGAGAAACAGCGAAATACCTTTGACACCTTCCGGCGCATCCGGCGTGCGGGCCAACACCAGATGAATGATGTTCTCCGCCATGTCGTGCTCGCCCCAGGTGATGAAAATCTTGGTTCCGGAAATCCGGTAGTGATCACCTTCCGGCACCGCGCGGGTGCGTACAGCCGACAAATCCGATCCCGCCTGGGGTTCGGTCAGATTCATTGTTCCAGACCACTTTCCCGATATCAGATTCGGCAGATACATCGCCTGTTGCTCGGGCGAGCCGTGGCGGTGGACCGCATGCACTGCACCCGTGGTTAGCATCGGGCACAGGGCAAACGACATACAGGCGGCATTCCACATCTCCGAAGTCAATGACGATACGACATGAGGCAGGCCCTGACCTCCAAATTCCGGATCGTTGGCAAGTGCACCCCATCCTGCGTCGCAGAACTGTCTGTAGGCTTCAGCAAATCCCGGCGCCGCTGTCACCACATGTTCTTCGAGCTTGGCACCATGTTGATCGCCGGGCCAGTTGAGCGGATCGAGTACGCCGGTGGCGAATTTGCCCGCTTCCTCGATCACCGCGTCAATGAGATCGGGCGTTGCTTCCTCGCAGCCAGGCAGGCTGGAAATCTGTTCCAGACCAATCAGCTCCTTGACAACAAACTGCATGTCATCGATCGGCGCCGAGTATGTTGACATTCCTATTCTCCTGTGACGAAACCGTCGTTATTTTGTTTGACTACCCGCTTTGATATGAACTGCGCTGTGATCCTGACGGCCACAGCTGTTCAAAGCGCGTTGTTCAAATCTGCTTCGTTTCCTAAATCGAGTCGGTTAACTGCGGGATCGCCTCGAACAGATCGCCAACCAGACCGTAATCAGCAACTTGAAAGATCGGCGCTTCCTCGTCCTTGTTGATAGCGACAATCACCTTGCTGTCTTTCATGCCTGCAAGGTGCTGTATGGCGCCGGAAATACCGACCGCGATATACAGTTCAGGGGCAACGATCTTGCCTGTCTGTCCGACCTGGTAATCATTCGGCACGAATCCGGAGTCAACCGCCGCACGAGACGCACCGACCGCCGCACCAAGCTTGTCTGCCAACTTCTCGAGCATTGCGAAATTTTCTCCACTTCCCATGCCGCGGCCACCAGATACGATCACCCGCGCCGCCGTGAGTTCCGGGCGTGCCGATTCCGTCAGTTCCTGGCCAATCAGGTTCGACAGTCCCGTATCCGGACCCGCCTCGAGTGGCTCCACTAACGCCGAACCGCCTTCCGCGGCGGCAGCATCGAACGCGGTTGCCCGCACCGTGATGACTTTGATCGCATCGGCTGACTGTACCGTGGCCAACGCGTTGCCGGCATAGATCGGCCGCACAAAGGTGTCGGGCGATTCCACGTTGACGATGTCGGAAATTTGCGCCACATCGAGCAGCGCGGCCAGTCTCGGCATCAGGTTCTTGCCAAAGCTGGTCGCCGGGGCAAGAACATGTGTGTATGCGGACGCCAGTGGCACCACCAATGCAGCAATATTCTCCGCGATCGGATGGGCATAGTGCGCCGCATCAGCGACCAGCACTTTGGTTACCGTAGCGATTTTGGCTGCCGCCTCGCTGGCACCCGCGCATTCGTGCCCGGCCACCAGCACGTGAACGTCGTCACCGAGCGCCTTGGCCGCGGTGACGGTATTGAGCACCGCAGGTTTGAGCGCGCTGTTGTCGTGTTCCGCAATTACCAGTATCGCCATCAGATCACCTTTGCCTCATTCTTCAGTTTGTCGACCAGTTCTTCGACCGACTTGACCTTTTGCCCGGCGCTTCGCTTCGGCGGCTCAACCACCTTGAGCGTCGTCAACCGCGGTGTGACGTCGACACCGAGCGCGTCGGGCGTGACATTTTCGAGCGGCTTCTTTTTCGCCTTCATGATGTTGGGCAATGTCACATAACGGGGCTCATTGAGACGCAGATCCGTCGTCACGACTGCCGGCAGTTTGACTGACAACGTTTCCAGCCCACCGTCGATCTCACGCGTCACTTGTGCGGTCTCGCCCTCGATCACGACCTTCGACGCAAACGTTGCTTGCGACCACCCAAGCAAGGCGGCGAGCATCTGTCCGGTTTGATTGGAATCGTCGTCAATCGCCTGCTTGCCCATGATAACCAGTTGCGGTTGCTCCTTGGCCACCAGCTTTTCCAGCACGCGCGCCACTGCCAGCGGTTGCGTTTCGACCGGCGTCTCAACCAGGATTGCCCGGTCAGCGCCCAAGGCCAGTGCCGTGCGCAGCGTTTCCTGGCATGCGCTGCTACCCATCGACACGGCGATGATTTCGCTGATCACGCCCGCCTCCTTGAGCCGCACTGCTTCCTCCACTGCGATCTCGTCGAACGGATTCATCGACATCTTCACGTTGGCCGTTTCGACGCCCGATCCGTCCGATTTGACGCGAACCTTGACGTTGTAATCGACCACCCGTTTTACCGGAACCAATACCTTCATTGTTTTTGCCTTCTTCCCTGAGTATTCATAAAACGCGCAAGTTTACCGCAGCGCAGCAAATCCGCATCCCGTAAATGGAAAACATGCTCCGTCGATCAGGCTGGCTTCGCAGCACCGGCTCATGCGCTCTTCGCCGAATCACGCAGCACAGCTTTCTGGATCTTGCCTGTCGAGGTCTTGGGAAGTGTGCCGAAAACCACCTGTTTCGGACACTTGAAACGCGCCAGCCGTTCCTGACAGTAGGCAATTAACGCCTCCCCGGTCACTGGCGCCGCACCGTCTTTGAGCGCCACAAAAGCGCATGGCACCTCGCCCCATTTCTGATCCGGTTTGGCGACGACCGCGGCTTCCAGCACCGACGGATGCGAGTACAGGACATCCTCGACTTCAATCGTCGAGATGTTTTCACCGCCGGAGATGATCACGTCCTTGGAGCGATCCTTGATCTTGATGTAACCGTCGGCATCAACCACTGCCAGGTCACCAGTGTGAAACCAGCCACCGGCAAACGCCTCTCGCGTTGCTGCGGGGTTCTTCAGATAACCTTTCATGGTGATATTGCCGCGAAAGAATATTTCGCCCATGGTTTGGCCATCCCGAGGCACCGGTTGCAATGACTCCGGGTCCAGCACCTGCATCGCCTCCTGGACAACGTAACGCACGCCCTGACGGCCATTGCGCTGGGCACGCTCGGCAACCGGCAACGCGTCCCATTCGGGTTGCTTGGCACACACCGAAGCCGGTCCGTACACCTCGGTCAGACCATAAACATGCGTCAGATCAACACCGATACGCTCGGCGCCCTCGATGACTGCACGCGGCGGCGCCGAGCCGGCAATCATCGCCTTGACACCATGATCGATGCCCTGGCGCAGCTCCTCCGGTGCATTGATCAGCATGTTGTGCACCACCGGCGCACCGCAGAAATGCGATACGCGATGACGCCTGATCAAATCAAAAATCACCTCTGGCTCGACACGCCTCAGACACACGCTCGTCCCCGCCGCGGCCGCCAGCGTCCACGGAAAACACCAGCCATTGCAGTGGAACATCGGCAGGGTCCACAGGTACACCGGGAAGTGCGGCATCGCCCAAGTCACAATATTGCCGATCGCGTTCAGGTAGGCGCCGCGATGGTGGGTAACGACGCCTTTCGGGTTTCCGGTGGTGCCCGAAGTGTAGGACAGGGCTATCGCATTCCACTCGTCGTTCGGTGTGTGCCATTCGTAATCGTCGCTGCCTTGCGCGAGGAACTCCTCGTACTCGACCTCGCCGAGCCGCTCGCCGCCCGGTCCAAGGGCGTCTTCGATATCGATCACGAACGGTGGTCGTTGCAGCGATTTCAGCGCCGGCCCGATTGCCGCCGCGTATTCGGTATCGGTGATCAATGCACGAGCCTCGCCGTGCTCGAGCATGAACGCAAGCGTCGCGCTGTCCAGTCTGGTGTTGAGCGTGTTGATAACCGCGCCGGTCATCGGTATGCCGTAATGGGCCTCGAACATCGGTGGAATGTTGGGAAGCATCACAGCAACGGTATCTCCCTCCCCGATGCCGAGCCGCGTCAGTGCCGATGCCAAACGGCGACATCGCCGGTATGTCTGCGCCCAGTCGACCTGCCGGTCGCCGTAGATCACTGCGGTGCGCTGCGGGTAAACATCGGCCACCCAAGCCATCAAGGATAACGGTGAGAGCGGCGCAAAGTTGCCTGGATTCTTATCCAGCCCTTGGTCGAATATGCCACTGTGATTCATCGGTAAATCGGTTTCCTGGGTCGAGAGGGAAATAGGGGCGTAAATACCGCCATGACGGCACGAAAATCGCCTCAATGATAGCGGAAGCCCGCTTCCAGAGCTTTTCTATTGCGCCGCACCAAATCTAGAATTAAGCGTAAGTATTGCCTTTAAGCATTTGACTAATTGCCATTTTTTGCGATCGATGATTGCCGTGAAATCGGGTTATGGTGTTCATTCCACTGCGCCCCAAAAAAGCCGTCTTTCGGGCAGGATCGCCAATTGACAGCCGTCACTGGGGGACCCCGCAATGATGCCTGAACGTGCCAGCCGCACGTTCATCTGCAGCGTGCTGTTTCTCGACATCGTCGAGTACTCGCGCAAGCCGGTCGCTGAGCAGATCCGGCTCAAAGACCGCTTCAACGGCTTGATTGCGTCGGCCATTCGAGAGATTTCCGCGGCCGACCGGATCATTCTCGACACCGGCGACGGTGTCGCCATCAGCTTTCTTGGTGATCCGGAAGATGCACTATTCGTTGCAATGAGCCTGCGCGACGCATTCGCTCCTGACCCCAAGGAACCACCTGAAGTACCGGCGCGCATCGGTATCAATCTTGGTCCGGTACGACTGGTGCGAGATCTCAACGGCCGGCCCAATATCATCGGCGACGGCATTAACGTCGCACAGCGCGTGATGGGATTCGCAACGGCCGGTCAGATACTGGTGTCACGCTCCTATTTCGAAATTGTCTCGCATATCTCCGAAGGCTACACCAAGCTGTTCACTTACCAGGGCTCACGCACCGACAAGCACGTGCGGGAGCATGAGATCTACAGCGTCGGCTACTCCACCGCCGAGGCGCGACTCAGGTCTCCTGCGGAGCGAGCACGTAACGTGGCTAGCGAAGCCCGCAGCCGAACCGCCTCGGGGAATGCAACTACCGCCCGGCTGCTTTTTCACCTTGAGAAATGGCTGGGAAACCGTTCACTTGCCTACGGGACGGCCGCTTTCTCGTCACTGGCTTTTTTGCTGGCGTTGCTGACCAGTTTCGTGGGTGAAAATCCGCAGGCACAACGAACGACGCAGGCGCAGTCGCCCAGAACACCGCTCGCCAGGACACAGGCCAATACGCAACGCGCGACCGCCACCGACAAGCCGGCTGTCATCGCCACCAACGAACAAGCGCGACAAATGCGAGCGCAGTCCGAAGCGACCAATGCAGACCGCGCCGGTTCAAACAACGCTGATGCGAATAAGACCGGTTCGAATAACACCGTTTCGAATAGCACCGATACGCAAACACAGGGGGGCGCGAGCGACTACGTCGCCGCCGAGCAGCCAGCGCCGCAGCCCAAACGAAAGAAGTTGCGTCTGTCGTTTTTCAGATCCAAACGTGACAAACAACCCGAACCAAATGCAACGCTCGCGCAAAACGCGGCTTCAGAGTCACAGGCATTAGAAACCGGCGATGCCAATCAGGCCGAGGCGCAGACGGGGGCACAGACTCCGGCAAACTATCTCGCCAGGACGGAACCTCAGGCAACACAATGGACTGCGGCTGGTCAGCAAACGGCGACAAACGGCGACCGGGCGTTTGTCGCCCTGGCGATCGCGCCTTGGGGCGAGGTTTTTGTCGACGGCAAATCAGTCGGCGTGAGCCCGCCATTGAATGAAGTGGAGGTCCTGCCAGGTCGCCGCGTAATCGAAATCCGTAACGGTGCCTTTCCGCCATACACGCAGAAAGTTAATTTAAAAGCGCAGCAGAAAATCAAGATCAGGTATAAATTCAATTGAGGAAATTTGCATTCAGACAGGCGTGTTTCTTTTACTTACTCGTGATGCTGCTCACAAGCGGCTGCGCGGGTGTGGAAATGCCCGGCTATTCACGCCTTTCTGGCAAACCTTATCTCTGGCAGGGGATTGCTTTCTATGAGGAAGGCAATTACCGCGCAGCCTCGCGACGTTTGCTGTTTGCCCTTGAGGAAGGTTTAACGGTGTCGGATCGCGTCGTAGCTCACAAGTATCTCGCTTTCATCGCCTGTGTCTCGGGCCGCCAGCTCACCTGCCGCGAAGAGTTCGCCATTGCCCTCAAACTCGATCCGGCCTTCGAACTCGACGAGGCCGAAGCAGGGCATCCGATCTGGGGGCCGGTATTTCGCGGCGCCCAGGCTGCCAGCGCCGGGCGAAGGTAACGGGCGAAAACCATGATCGAGAAACTCGGGCGTTACGAAATCGTCGCGGAACTGGGACAGGGTGCCATGGGAACCGTCTACAAAGCGCGTGACCCCCTGCTCGATCGTACCGTTGCGATCAAGACCATCAGTCTGAATCTGCCCGATGACGAGGTCGCCGAATACGAGGCGCGCTTCTATCAGGAAGCGAAAGCCGCCGGACAGCTGTCACACCCCAACATTGTGACCATCTACGATATTGGCAAGAGCGATCAACTCGCTTATATGGCGATGGAACTCCTCGAAGGCCAGGAACTTCGCAAGATTCTCGGCAGCGCGTCGCCGATCGCGATCGAAAAAGCGCTCGATATCGGCGCGCAAGTGGCCGACGCGCTCGATTACGCGCATGCGCGCCAGGTGGTTCACCGCGACATCAAGCCAGCCAATGTCATGGTTCTCAAGGACGGTTTGATCAAGATCACCGATTTCGGTATTGCGCGGATGCGTAACAACGAAATCAAAACGATGACCGGTATGATTCTCGGCTCCCCCAAGTACATGTCGCCTGAACAGGTCGCCGGCAAACGCGCCGACCCGCGTTCCGATCTGTTCTCGCTGGGCGTCGTAATCTACGAAATGCTCACCGGTACCTCGCCGTTCCTGGCGGACAATATTCACGGCGTAATGTACCAAACCCTCAATTTCAACCCGCCGACACCAAAGAGCCTCAATCCCGATCTTCCCGAAGTCGTCAACTACATCGTTGCAAAAGTACTTGCCAAAAGCATCGATGACCGTTACCAGCGTGCGGAAGATCTGGCCAATGACCTGCGCCAGGCGCGCACCGACTACCTGAGCGGCACCACCAACGCCGCGATGTTTCCGTCCATGCCGGGCGAGCCGCAACCCTTTGCCGAACCGGCGAGCGCGCTCACGCGGCAAGAAGACAAGCGGGCCAGCGCAACCGGCATCACTGATCAGGCCGCAACCGACGGGCCGGCCAAAGAGGAATTTGAATCCACCACCGATGAAACATCCAATCCTATGATTCAAATTTCCAGTGCATTTGATTCTGCGGAGGCGACCGACCGGCTGGCAGCAATCACCGGGCTGGAACACGAGTTCGATACCCAATCCGACACGCAAAAGACGGCGCATCTGAAAGCCATTGCCGATGCCAAGCGCTCCGGGAATGATGCGGCGCTTTTATCAAGCCCGACCTGGGGCAACCGCAATGCAACGGCTCGCTTCAACGGCATCAACATTCACCTCGATCCGAAGCTGCGTTACATCTGGATTGGTAGCGCGGTGTTGCTGTTCGCTGCGATGACACTGCTGGTATTCGGCTAGCCTGCAAGTTTCACGAAGGACAACTCGTCGCAAGCAGTCTGCGGACACTGCTACCTTATGCAGTCAATCGCCTGATCGACACGGTCTACGGCGATGATCTCCAATCCTTTGATCGCTGCCTTTGGCGCATTGGCACGCGGCACGATCGCCAGCTTGAAGCCGAGCTTGGCGCTTTCTTTCAATCGCTCCATGCCACGCTGTACCGGGCGCACTTCACCAACCAGACCGACCTCGCCGAACGCCACCATCTTTTCCGGCAAAGGCTTGCCTTTGAGCGAGGACACGATTGCCAGCAGCACCGGCAGATCGGCAGCGGGTTCGTCGATCTTTACGCCACCGACGGCATTGACGAACACATCCTGATCAAAAACCGCGATGTCGGCGTGACGGTGCAACACGGCCAATAACATTGCCAGGCGGTTTTGTTCCAGACCAACCGTCAGGCGGCGCGGATTAGGTGCATGCGATGAGTCGACCAGCGCCTGCAATTCGACCAGCAGCGGCCGTGATCCTTCCTGGGTAACCATCACGCAC
>JBFKXV010000054.1:0-9730 GCA_041637935.1 Burkholderiales bacterium
AAGCCAGTTTCCGCACCCGCGGCCTGGCCGTTCCCGGTGGCAGGTAACCGGCCGAACTAAGCGCCAATGAGATGCTCGCGGGCAGTCTGCGTCCGGGACGGATACCAGTCACTGAGCCGCGAGCATTGTTCCTCCCTATTTCTTGCCTGGATCTGATCGGATTCTGAATTTCCTGTTGGTCAAGAGTCGCTTTCAGCGCACTCCCGGTTCACGACCGACGGCCAGCTCCCAATCCAATTTTGCTGAACTGCCCTGCGTAGCCGGTTGCGCGCTCACGCGGAGTCGACACGTCTGGCGATGCGAGACTTCGCTGTTGCTGGCAAATGGTTTCTGTGTAACGCTGTACTCGCGTTGCTCGTCAGCATCCCGCGAGTGTACATAGACGCTATTTTTGATTGACCTGACTTCTGAATAGCCCCGATTTTTCGATCGAATCGAACTCTCAATGGACGCCTATTCTCGTCAGACGCTAGTTTGGGATAGACGCTAAATCTCGTTACAGGCGATCGTTGGACAAATATGTTGAGATCTCTGATAACACTCGGTTTCGGTGTGTTGATGTTGGCGCAGAATGCTGTGGCCGATGGCGTGGTCGTGGTTCGTGTTATCGAGGGCCGCTTCGAAGAGATCCGTGAGCGGGTCGTGTTTGCGGTGGAAAGTCAGGGACTGGTGGTTGACCATGTCGCCAGAGTCGGTGCCATGCTGGAGCGAACCGCAAAAGACCTTGGAGAGACCGCGCCGGTATTCGGCGATGCGGAGGTGGTTCATTTCTGCAGTGCCCTGGTCTCGCGAAGGATGGTCGAGGCAGACGCAGCGCTGCTTGCTTTCTGCCCTTACGGAATTGCCGTCTATACGCTGCCCGGCGATCCACTCACAACTTATGTTTCTTATCGCCGCATGGTCACAGACTTTGCCACGCCGGACCAGAGAGCGGTATTGCAGGAGGTCGAATCGCTGCTTCAGACCATCGTGGAAGAAGCATCGATGTGATGCAGCCAACCGCGGTGCGGCACGCTTTTTCAGTTCTATGCTGCTTTTTCGTAGATCATGTTGGGGGAGCCTGATATGGAACGTCGCAAAGTGAATTCAAGCAAGATCCGCTCGGTCGGCTATGATGAGCGGGCGCGCATGCTCGAAGTGGAGCACAACGATGGTTCCATATATCAATATAGCGGTGTGTCAAACGAAGTGTATCGACGAATGATGTCCGCTCCGACCATAGCCAGTTTCTATCAGGACCGGGTAGAGGAGGACTATAGCCGCAAGCGGGTGCGCTGAACCTTAACAGCTAACTAGCAGTCAGGCTGACCTGGCGCCGGCTGAGGCGAGCGGTCGAATCCAAATTTGCTCGGAAGCTGTTTCGACATGACCCGGCCGACCGGCAAGCGAGACGAGCGGTAACTGAGCCATATTCCGGTGCTGCCGTGCGCTGCACGCGATTCAACTGCTTTTGCCACCATCTCGTCGTCAGCCGGCCGCCCCGCGGCATTGGTAAACCACGTCGCGACCACTGCCAGATCGCGGTCGCTCACCGAGCCTACTTCATTGCTGGACCATCGCACTACCAGTGTGCCGTCTTCATCGATCCATGCTCCGGTAATTGTTTCCAGTTCCACGTTGGTGTGGGTTTGCAGGCAAGCGACCTGCGGGCTTTCACATGTCCGAAGCACGAACGGCGCGTAAGCCAGCGATACGAATACGCGTTGCGGCCCATTCTGGAAGTACCAGCGCCCTTGCTCATCGACGTGGTAATTGCGGCAGATGAACTCGATCACATGAGGATTGCCGATACGTTGATCCTTGATCACCCAATTGCCGCGCCGGTCGAGTCCAAGCCAGCCGAACACGTTTGGCACGTTCGGCCACTTGGTCATTGATTTCAGTACAATTTCGTCCATACCCGGCGTTGGTCGCAAGTGACGATTGAGTGCAGCCGTGATCGACCAAACAAGCATCGAAGCGTGGTTTGCCCATTCAGGCTGTTTGTGCTGCTCCGTGTGAATGGTACGGCTGTTGGGCTCAAACCGCGAGTTCCGCGACCGATCACAGCCTGAGTCGAGCGCGCTTAAACAGCGCAAGACCGACAGCAACGAGTGGCACACGCAGCGACGTCTGTGCGTCGCAGCCGGCTCAGGGCAACCGTTGCGCGTTTTCGGTAACATGAAACGAGTACTGGAGCGGCACCTTGCGATGGTCGCAGAGGATAAACGGAGGGGAGTACGGTGATTACTTTCTACTATGGTTCGGGATCACCCTTTGCGTGGCGTGTATGGCTGGCGCTGGAGCACAAACAGCTGCCCTACGCTCTCAAGGAGATGTCTTTCAGCAGTGGCGATCTGAAGACGCCTGAGTACCGGCGCATCAATCCAAGAGGCAAGGTGCCGGCCATCGAGGATGATGGTTTTTCGTTGTACGAATCCGCTGCCATCGTCGAGTATCTTGAGGACCGTTATCCACAAAGCGGTGCACCGCTGTTCTCTGGTGATGCGCAAAGCAGGGCACAAATCAGGCGCCTGGTGAATGAGGCCGATGTTTATCTCGATACCGCCGGCCGCAAGCTGGTGCAGGAGGTGTTGTTCACTAACAAAGAGGATTGGGACGATGCGCGCATCGGCGCTGCGCGTGAAGCAGTCGCCGTGGAGTTGTCCAACTTCGAGAACTACCTAAGCGGTGACTACTATGGCAGCGAGCTTTCCGCAGCCGACTACAGCATTTATCCGCTGGTCGCGCTTATGCAGCGGATTGGAATTCGAAAAGCGGACCTCGAGGTGGCTTCGCTGATTGGTCCGAAAATGACCACCTGGATGCGCCGCATTGAATCGCTGCCGTTCTATTCAAGAACGTATCCACCCCACTGGAAAGCCAAATGAGAATCTGTATTTCGTTTCCAAAGGGCGAGATTTACGCCGAACTGCAGGATACGCCGACTGCCAATGCGCTGATTGCGGCGTTGCCGTTCGAATCCAGTGCCAGCACCTGGGGCGAGGAAGTCTATTTTTCGACGCCACTCTCGGTCAAGCTGGAAGCGGACGCGCGCGAGGTGGTTGAGCCCGGTAGCGTGTGTTTTTGGGTGCAGGGGAACTCTCTCGCCCTGCCGTTTGGTCCAACCCCGGTTTCCCGTGGCGATGAGTGCAGGCTGGTAACGCGGGTAAACATACTTGGCGCTGTGGAGGGTGATCCGCGGCAGCTCGCGAAGATTGCGGACGGCGACGAGATTCGCGTATCAGCGGCCTGAAAGGGCCGTGTGATCATTCATTGCCGGTGTAGACTTGGGATCGTTCGCCAGCGCAGCTTCGTCGATCGGCGATCATCGCAGCGGTGGAGGTTGTACCGGGTGGCCTGATCGACATCGTCTACACCTTAATTTCCACAGCGAGGATCAACAGTTATGCCATTGTTACTCGGGTGCGTTGCCGATGACTTCACCGGTGCGACCGATCTTGCCAGCACGCTGGTCAAAGCGGGGATGCGTACCGTGCAGCTGCTCGGCGTTCCGCGCCGCGATCTGCCGCTTCCTGACAGCGACGCCATCGTAATCGCCCTCAAATCACGCAGCAATGCCGCGGAGGAAGCCGTGATGATGTCGCTGGCCGCACTCAGCTGGCTGCAAGCGAATGGGGCAAAGCAGTACTACTTCAAGTATTGCTCGACGTTTGACTCCACCGATAATGGCAATATCGGTCCGGTGGCCGATGCCATGCTCGATGTTCTCGGTGCCGAGATCACGGTATTCAATCCCGCGTTTCCGACCAACAAGCGAACCGTATACAAGGGGCATTTGTTCGTCGGCGACGAGCTGCTTTCCGATTCGGGTATGCGCCATCACCCGCTCAATCCGATGACTGATTCGTCGCTGGTCAGAGTGCTCGGGCGACAAAGCAAATACGAAGTCGGGCTGGTGCAATACGATACCATCGTGAGAGGAGCCGAAGCGGTACGTCAAGAGCTCGCCCGATTATCCGGGCAGGGCCGCCGTCACATCATTCTCGATGCGATCACGGATGAGCATCTGATGACGCTCGGGGCGGCTTGTGCCGATCTTGCACTGGTGACGGGCGGATCAGGTATGGCAATGGGATTACCGGCGAACTTCGTTCGCAACGGAGACTTGCAGGCTGGTGGCTCGCAGTCGCTGCCCACTGTGGAGGGGGCTACCGCGGTACTGTCGGGAAGTTGCTCGGTTGCGACCCAGGAACAGGTGGCACATATGCGCGAAGGGCACGACGTCTTTCAGCTCGATCCGATGGCAATTGCAGATGGACGTGACGTTGCGGTTGAGGCGGCCGAGTGGGCGCGGCCGAAACTGGGTAACAAGCCGGTGTTGATCTATTCGACAGCGGCACCGGAGCAGGTCGGAGTGGTACAGAGCGAGCTTGGCCGTGAGAACTCGGGCGCACTCATTGAGGAAACAATGGGCAAAATTGCGCGAGAACTGGTGTCAGCCGGTGTTCGTCGTCTGGTGATTGCCGGCGGCGAGACTTCGGGTGCCGTCGTCAGCGCACTCGGCGTCGAAGGTCTGCACATTGGCCAGGAAATTGATCCAGGCGTGCCGTGGACTTTCTCGATTGGTGAGCCAACGCTTGCGCTGGCACTGAAGTCGGGTAACTTCGGCACCCGCGATTTCTTCACCAAGGCTTTTGAAAAACTGTGATGATGAACACTACCCGTGTCGCAGCACAGCAGTCCGGGTGCGGGTTAATGAGTCACGTCGGTCTACCTGTAGCACGAGAAGAATGAACCAGTCAGCTGTCCGCGAACAAATCTGCCTGCTAGGCAAGTCCCTGTTCGACCGTGGTTTCACGGTTGGCAGTTCGGGCAACATCAGCGTACGCTGCGATGATGGCAATTGGCTGATGACGCCTACCAATTCCTGCCTTGGCAGGCTCGATCCCGCGCGTCTGTCGCTGGTCGACGCGCAAGGAAAACTCCTGAGCGGCGACAAACCGACAAAGGAATCCTTTCTGCACTTGTCGATGTATGCGCGGCGCCCGCATGCCGGCGCCGTCGTGCATTTGCATTCAACGCATTCCGTGGCCGTTTCGGTGCTCGCCGACGTCGACGAGAAAACCCCCATTCCGCCCATCACCGCGTACTACGTGATGAAGATCGGCCGGCTCAAGTTGTTACCCTATTACGCGCCGGGAGACATGTCTCTTGCCGCGGCGGTGCGCGAAGTGGCTGACAAACATCATGCGATATTGCTTGCCAATCACGGTCCGATCGTGGCGGGCAAAACGCTGGAAGCGGCCGTTTATGCAAGCGAAGAGCTCGAAGAAACGGCCAAACTGTTTTTGCTCTTGCGCGGCAATAAAATGACCATCCTGGACCCGCAGCAGATTGCCGAGTTGGGCGCGAAATGGCCGTCATGAGGTGATGCCGGGACGCGGGCACGGTCGCGCAAAGTACCTGGCAGTCGCATCGTAGGCGCCACTCAAGTATCAAAATAGCAGGGCATCATGTTGACCGCCGGCAGTTTAGCGGTCGGGGATGTTTCAATCGCGAAACAGCTTGCGCGTTTCTTTGCTGACCGCCTTGCCGACTTTCTTCCCTTCTTTGCCGATGTCCTTACCGACTTGCTTGGCGGCCTTGCCGGCTTGTTTGCCGGCTTTGCCCGCGTCCTTGCCAATCTGACGGAACACATTGTCACTCGCGCCTGCGTTGAGATTGGCGAACATCGCGGCGATGACCAAAGCCAGGAAGAAAAACCGTAATCGCTTCATAATAATCACCCGATCTTATCAGAGCCCGGAGCGAGAAATATGCCATTTTCACACGGGTGGGTTTGGTCACGACGCCGTGCCGGTTCAAGGAGCAAACACGATCATGTTTGGCTTTGATATTGTTTGCAGCAAAATCGGCAAGGCGCTGGCTCGCTATCTTTCAGAGCCGTTGCGCGGCTTCAAGCCGCTGGCGACGACTGACGTCGAGGCGCTACGGCGTACGTTGCGCCCGGGAGACGTGTTGCTGGTGGAAGGCAACACGCGGATCTCGACAGCGATCAAGTACTTGACGCAATCGACGTGGTCCCATGCCGCACTTTTTGTCGGTTTGGTTCCCGAATTAAATGTTGACGAAAAGGATCCGAAGGTGCTGATTGAGGCCGACCTCGTTGAGGGGATCTGGGCCGTGCCACTGAGCACCTACTCGGGTTTTCACACGCGCATCTGTCGTCCGGTCGGACTGTCCGAAGAAGAGATTGATCGGCTCGTCCGCTTTATAGTCGCGCGTTTGGGTGACCAGTACGATTTGAAGAACGTCATTGACCTTGTGCGTTACCTGCTGCCGGAACCGCCAGTACCGACGCGCTGGCGACGGCGGATGCTCTCGCTCGGCAGTGGTGAGCCAACGCGGGCGATCTGCTCGACGGTAATCGCGCAGGCATTTCAGTTGATCGGCTATCCGATTCTTCCTGTCGCCGCCGAGTCTACAGACGAACCTTCAGGCCAGCCGAGGCAGCACGCTATCACCTGGAAGCGCCGGCATCACACTCTTTTTACGCCTCGGGATTTCGATATCTCGCCCTATTTCTCGGTGATCAAGCCGCGCATAGAAGACGGTTTTGATTTCCGTAGCATGAGGTGGTTGGAGAGTGCTCCGGGTGTAGACAATATCGTGCGCGAAACCGGTCAGGCAACGGATGGGCGGCAGGCATAGAATCGCACTTGATTAATACAAATAAGAGGGGGTGGACAGCATGTTGAGCAGGACTGTTGCAGGAATTGCCGCGGCGTTGCTTGTGTTTTCAACTACTCAAACAGCTCGCGCGGAACGAGCCTTCTTGCTGAATGGTATCGACACCAAAGTCGATTTCAGCACGCCGGGCAAGATTCAGTTTGTTGACCCGGGCATTGATCTGGTCAACATCATGGATATCAGCGACCCGGCTCGTCCGCGAACGGTTGCCAATCTGCCGATCTCCAATTCACTATTTGGTCCGCCGACCAACCTGCAGATTACGCCTGATGAAAAACTGGCCCTGGTATCCAGCGCTGTAAAGTGGGAGCGGAAGGACGGGGCGTGGAAGCCTGCGCCGGATGATCGTCTGTTCGTCATCGACATGGAAACAGAACCACCGGCACTGATCGCTACGCTAAAGATCGGCCGTCAGCCGTCTGGCATAGCCATACGCGCTCAGGGCGATCTCGCTTTAGTTGCCAATCGTGCTGACAACTCGATCAGTGTGCTGACGATCATCGGCAAGCAGGTGCGGCTGGTCGATACTGTATCGGTTGGCGATCAGGTCGCTGCGGTCGCGATTACTCCGGATGGTCAGCGTGCCCTGGTGGTGAAGAACACAACGAACCAGGTCGGGGTGCTCTCGATTGACGGCCAGAAGGTTTCCTATCTGGAAGGCCTCGACATGCCGGTTGGGCAATTCCCCTACAACATCGATATCGCGCCCGACGGGAGCATCGCCATCATCGCGCATACGGGCAATGGTGGGCTTGCTGACGGTCATGCCGACGCTCTGGCAGTGATTGATCTGTCTTCGGCCAGGCCACCGCATGTGGCAAGCTATATGAATGTCGGCGATGCGCCGGAAGCGTTTTCCATCAGCCCGACCGGAAAAATCGCCGTGGCGCTGCTGCTTGGCGGCGACGTGCTGCTGCCGGTTGATCATTGGGCGCACTCCGTCAAGGGAAGCATTGTGGTGTTTGCCATAGACGGTCTCGACCTCAAACTGACCCAGAAAATCGACGTCGGCGGTTTGCCCGAGGGCGTGGCGTTTTCTCCGGATGGTGCCTATATGTACGTCAGCAACTTTGTTGGCAAGGAAGTTGCCGTGTACGCGGTGAGAGGCACGCAGGTACACGATACCGGGGTACGCATTTCCCTTCCCGGTCAGCCAGGGTCGATGCGCGCGCGCGCTCGTTGATACCGCACAACACCTGCGCTGCAGATGGCACGACGCTGGTTTGTGATACTGAACCCGAAGTCAGGCGGCGGTCGAGCGGCGCGTGACCGCACACGTATCGAGAACGAACTGAGCTATGCCGGGGTCGCGTTTGACCTCGAGGTGAGTATGTACGCAGGCCACGCGACGCTGCTGGCCGAGCAGGCGGCTTCACGTGGCCACCGCGAGTTTATCTGCATCGGTGGCGATGGCACGCTCAATGAAACTCTCAACGGCGCGCTTGACTGCGGTGCGCTCGAAGCAAACGAGCTTACGCTGGCGATTATTCCGGTGGGACGTGGCAACGACTGGGCACGTGGCCGCGCAATCCCGCGGCGCTACGCCGCCGCGGCGGAACTGATTGCAAGCGGTAACACCATTCATCATGACGTCGGCGTGGTCGAGCATGCGTCCGACGACGCGCGGCAAATGAGACACTTTCTCAATGTGGCCGGCGCCGGGTTCGATGCGCACGTCGTGTCGATGGTGCAAAGCGACCGCTGGGGCGCATTGACTTATCTGGCGGCCTTGCCCGCCGGCTTTGCATCCTATCGATGCCCCGAGCTCGAGATATCGAGTAACGGGCAAACAAACAGCGGTAAGGTATTTGTCGTTTTCGCCGCAATCGGTCGCTACTGTGGGGGTGGCATGTCGATCGCGCCGCGTGCGTCGCCCGATGACGGGCTACTCGACGTGGTCGAGATTGGAGACATCTCCAAGTGGGAACTGGTGTTGAATATTCGTCGCTTGTTCGACGGCTCGATCGAGACGTATCGAAAGGTGCGGGCCTTTCGCGCCGACACCGTCGAGATTGCCGGTCCGGTACCGGTTGCAACCGAGGTCGATGGCGAGTTGTGCCCGTCTACCCCGGTGAGAATTTCTGTTCTGGAACGAAAGATTCGTGTCGCGGCTCCTCATTGAGCGTGATCTTGTCGACTAACTTTCAGCGACAATTATTTCCCGGTCGACCATCTCCAGCGCCTGCAGAATCAGGTCGGCATCATTGTTGGCGAGGCACTCGGAGTCCGATAGCAGCTGCCGCCAAGTTCGTGCGTGTGGCTGGCCGTGATAAAGACCGAGCATATGACGGGTTATTGCGCGCAGCGGCGTGCCCGCCTTGACTTCGTCTGCTGCATAGCGCCACATGCGCTCGACCACCTCGTGTCTGGCGGGTGGTTGATGATCGAACAGCGCGCAGTCGAGCTCGGCCAGCACGAAAGAGTCGTGATATGCAGCGCGACCGAGCATCACGCCATCAACCCGGTCCAGATGTCCGAGCGCGTCGACAGCAGTCGTGATGCCGCCATTGATGACGATATCGCAGTCGGGAAAGTCGGATTTCAATCGATATACATAGTCGTATTTGAGCGGTGGAATCTGCCGATTGTCTTTCGGTGACAAGCCTTTCAGGATGGCATTACGTGCGTGGACGATAAAGCTGCGGCAACCTGTTGCTGCAACCGTGTCGACAAAGCGAGCCACGAATTCGTACGCGTCAATGGCGTCGATGCCGAGGCGATGTTTGACAGTGACAGGCAGTGATGAAGCGTCCTGTATGGCTGTCACGCAATCGGCCACGAGCTGTGGCTCGGCCATCAAGCAGGCACCAAAAGCACCTCTTTGGACCCGCTCCGACGGGCATCCGCAATTAAGATTGATTTCGTCATAGCCCCACGATTCGCCCAGCTTTGCAGAAAACGCGAGATCGGACGGCTCACTGCCGCCCAATTGCAGGGCGACCGGATGCTCTTCCGCGTTGAATTCGAGATGACGGGCAACATCGCCATGAACCAGCGCGCCAGTGGTAATCATTTCTGTATACACTCGCGCGTGCGG
>JBFKXV010000055.1:0-9717 GCA_041637935.1 Burkholderiales bacterium
TCACCTGTACGCGGAAGATGAAAATCGTACAGACGTGAGACCCAGAACCTGAGAGCACCGGCGCGCAACATCGCCGGCCATAACTCCCGCTCCAGTTCTGTAAAACTGCGCACTGAAGCGTAGGCGTTTAGCATTGCTTCACAGCGTTGCGGGTCGAGGGTTGCGTCAAGATTCGAGCACCAGTCATTGACCGTGATCGCAACGTCATAAATAAGCGAGTCGACACAGGCAAAGTAGAAATCAATGATGCCGCCAACGATGTCGCCGTCAAACAAAACATTGTCGCGGAACAGATCGGCGTGCACCGGTCCATGCGGTAACCCTTCGCGTGAGACACCGGCCTGAAATTCGATCTCCGATCGCAGCAGTTGCGCATCTTCGTCGCTCAGGAACGGATAAATTTCAGGCGCGGCCACGGTCCACCATTTTGCGCAACGCAGGTTGTCGAGATGCTGCTTGAACGTTTGACCCGAAAGGTGCATGTCGGCCAGTTGCTCGCCAACCGACGCGCAATGGCCGGGCGCGGGATCCATAACCGGCTTGCCCGGCAGCCGCGTGACAATCGCTGCCGGCTTGCCGTTCAGCTCCCCGAGAAACTCATTTTGTAAATTGGCAATCGGTTTGGGCGCCGGCACCCCATGGTTGCTCAAGTGCGCCATCAGATTCAGATAAAACGGCAGCTCTTTGCTGGTCAATTTTTCGAACAGCGTCAACACGTAGCGGCTGTGACTGGTAGTCAGGAAATAATTGGTGTTTTCGATGCCCGACAGAATGCCCTCGAGGTCGACCAGCGATCCAATCGAATAGTTGCGCAGCCAGGCGCGTGCTTGCTCCAGGGTAACGGTTGTGAATACCGACATTGGAAGACAGTTAAAGTACCGGGTTGCGTCTTACAGATTGAGTTGCGCTTCGCGCTCAGCGGCGGACGGTTCAAATGTCCGCTTTTCGTAATAGCTGAAGATTGCGTCGACGATCTGCTGTGGCTCGTCGAGCACCTGGATAAGATTCATGTCCTCGGGGCTGATCATGTTTTCGATGACAAGCCGTTGCTTGATCCAATCGACCAGGCCCGCCCAAAACGGCGAGTGCGCCAGAATAATGGGAATACGGCGAACTTTGCCGGTCTGCACCAGCGTCAAGGCTTCCATCAATTCGTCGAGTGTACCGAATCCGCCCGGCATCACGACATAGGCTGACGCGAACTTCACAAACATGACCTTGCGCGCGAAGAAGTGGCGAAAACTCTGGCTGATGTCCTGGAATGGATTTGCCACCTGTTCGTGAGGCAACTGGATATTCAATCCGACCGAAAGTGACTTTCCGTAATATGCGCCTTTGTTGGCAGCCTCCATAATGCCCGGTCCACCACCGGATATCACCGCGAAACCGGCGTCTGACAAGTTGCGGGCAATCTGCATGGTCAACTCATAATACGCATGGCCCTCCTGTACCCGCGCGCTGCCGAAGATCGATACTGCAGGCCGGATATGGGCGAGTCTTTCGGTCGCCTCAACGAACTCTGCCATAATCCCGAAGACTCTCCACGATTCGCGCGCGGACCAAGTCTTTTCCACAAGTTCGGGGGCGATCGGGGTCAGTATTTTCTGTGTTTCGCTCATTTGTAGCTCTCGTGCGGCCTTCGCCGATGAAAAAACTGGTTCTAATTGATGGCTCGTCCTATCTGTATCGCGCATTTCACGCGATGCCAGACCTGCGAAACCGGGACGGTGAGCCGACCGGCGCCATCTATGGTGTCATCAATATGCTGCGCCGTCTGCGCAAGGAAACCGCGGCGGATTATATCGCCTGCGTTTTCGACGCAAAAGGCAAGACGTTTCGTGATGACCTATACCCCAAATACAAAGCAAATCGCCCGCCAATGCCGGATGACCTCGTGTCACAAATCGAGCCGCTGCACGCGTGCATACAGGCAATGGGTATTGCGCTGATCAACCACAGCGGCGTCGAAGCCGACGATGTCATCGCCACACTGACGACACAGGCGTGCGAGCGCGGTATAGAGACCATCATCTCGACCGGTGACAAGGACATTGCCCAGCTGGTGCAGCCGGGTGTCAGCCTCGTTAACACCATGTCCAACGAGACGCTGGATGAAGCGGGCGTGAAGAACAAGTTCGGTGTCAGGCCGGACCAGATGGTGGACTACCAAACGTTGGTGGGCGATTCCGTAGACAACATCCCGGGCGTGGAGAAAGTCGGGCCGAAGACGGCAGTCAAATGGCTGACCCAGTACGGCAGCCTCGACGAAATCATTGCCCATTCCGACGAGATCGGCGGCAAAGTCGGCGAGAACCTGCGTGCGGCAGTGGACTGGCTTCCGACCGCACGCATCCTGGTCACACTCAAACGTGATCTCGAGCTGCCATTCAAACCAGAAGACCTGGCGCCTGCCGATGAAGACCTGAGCCGGCTTTCCGATTTGTACACCAAGCTCAACTTCAAGACTTGGCTGACCGAAGTCAAGAGCCGTGCCGCTGAATCGGGAGACGCACCGCCCGGTTTGCAAGCCGCGAGCGACACGCCACCGCGCAACTATGAATTGGTGTTAAGCGAAAATGCGCTCGACGCCTGGTTCGAGCGCATAAACAAGGCCGCAGTGGCATCGATTGACACTGAAACCACCGGTCTCGACCCGATGACTGCACGGCTGGTTGGCATTTCGCTGAGCGTCGAGCCCGGGACAGCGGCCTATATTCCGGTTGCTCACGATAATGCCGGCGCGCCGGCGCAGCTGCCGCTGGACACCGTGCTCGAAAAACTGCGACCGTGGCTCGAAGACCCGGACAAAAAGAAGCTCGGCCAGAACCTGAAGTACGACATGCACATCTTCGCCAACCATGACGTCGCTGTCGCAGGTGTGGCGCACGACACCCTGTTGCAGTCCTATGTGCTCGAGAGCCATCGCCCCCACGATATGGACAGCCTGGCGGTGCGCCATCTGGGCATCAAAACCATCAGCTACGATGAGATTACCGGCAAGGGGGCATCAAGAATACCGTTTAACCAGGTCGACCTCGAACGCGCCACTGAATACGCCGCAGAAGACGCCGATATCACCCTGCAGTTGCACCGGGAAATGTTCCCGGAAGTCGAACGCGACAACAAGCTGCTGAACGTCTATAGCGCGATCGAAATGCCGGTTATGGAAATACTGTTTGCCATGGAACGGCATGGTGTCTTGCTGGATACGGACGCGCTGGCTGTCCAGACGCGTGAACTCTCCGAGCGCCTGGCCGAAATCGAGGCGGACGTTCACCAACAAGCTGGCCAGCCGTTCAAGCTCGGCTCACCGAAACAGTTACAGGAAATCCTGTTCGTCAAGCAGGGGTTGCCGGTAATGAAGAAGACCCCGGGGGGCCAGCCATCCACCGACGAGGACGTACTACAACAACTCGCACTCGATCATCCGTTGCCCAAACTCATCCTCGAGTACCGGGCACTTTCGAAGCTCAAATCAACTTACACCGACAAACTGCCGAAAATGGTCAATCCGGATACCGGACGCGTCCACACCAACTACGCGCAGGCAGTAGCCAATACCGGACGGCTGGCCAGTAACGATCCGAATCTGCAAAACATACCCGTTCGCACGCCCGAAGGCCGCCGTGTGCGTGAAGCTTTTATCGCTCCGGACAGTTGCAGCATCGTCTCCGCCGACTATTCGCAGATTGAATTGCGCATCATGGCGCACCTGTCACAAGACGAAAGCCTGCTAAAGGCGTTTCGTGAAGGCGCCGACGTGCACCAGCATACTGCCTCGGAAATTTTCGGTATCGACGCGGACGAAGTCACCAGTGAACAACGCCGCTACGCCAAGGTGATCAATTTTGGTCTGATCTATGGCATGTCCGCCTTCGGCCTGGCATCACAACTTGGCATCGAACGCAGCGCTGCACAGCAATACATCGACCGCTACTTTGCCCGTTATCCCGGAGTTGCCGACTACATGCAACGCACCCGTGAGACAGCAAGAGAACGCGGTTATGTCGAGACGGTATTCGGGCGCCGTTTGTATCTTGCCGAAATTAGAGCTTCGAATCATCAGCGCCGTCAGGCCGCCGAACGCGCCGCCATCAACGCCCCGATGCAGGGGACGGCCGCAGATTTGATCAAGCTGTCAATGATCGCCGTGCATAACTGGATCGCGACACAAAAGCTCGGCGCGCGCATGGTCATGTAGGTACATGATGAACTGGTGCTGGAAGTACCGGCGGCCGAACTTGACATGATGAAAAACAAAGTCCCCGAATTGATGTCGGGTGTCGCTAAACTCGACGTGCCACTGGTGGCGGATGTGGGCGCCGGCCCAAACTGGGAGCAAGCACACTAGAAATAGTCTCGCTGGGCAAGGCACTAGACACTGCCAGAATCGCTGTCGGTCCGCCGCATCGATGGCACGGATTCGACGTTTGCAGTAGTGTATTGCACGCACGCGCTACGGCGAGAGCGCGCTTGTTCGGCAGCAACGCGCCGGGCATGACGACCAGCAGGAGGCTCAAAATCAATGGCAGATCCACACTTCTTCAACCTGCATGATCTCTCCCAGGGAATATCGCGAGACCTTGCGGAAGGATTGCAAACCCGCATCTTTCCGGGAGAGAACGTGATGATTTCGGTGGTACGGGTCGGACCGAACAAATCAGGCCAAATACACAGCCACCCGCAGGAGCAATGGGGGGTGATGCTCGAAGGCGACGGCGTACGCATCCAGAACGATGTAGAACACCAAGTACAGGCGGGCGATTTCTGGCAAACACCGGGCAATGTCTCGCACGGTTTTCGCGGCGGGCCCAATGGCGCTGTAATCCTCGACATATTCAGCCCGCCGCGAGACGAATACAAAAAAACCGGCTCAGGCTTTGGAACCTGAATCAGCTTCGTTCAGGCCACAACATGACCAGGCCCTGCCTCGCTCCTGATCCGAATCCGCGCTCGCCGAAGTTCAGCGTGCCCACAAAAGCATGCGATTGCCATGCGCACATAATCGGGCCACCGGAACAATATCCGTACGTCCCTGAGCGATCCTTTACGGCGCCAACGGCCTTGCTCGAGGATTACCAGGCTTTGCACCGCGCGCTGGGAATTGAGCGGGCTGTCATCGTGCAGCCATCAGTGCACGGCACTGCTAACCAGGTGACACTTGATGCGATTGCCGGTTACGGCGCGAATGCGCGTGGCATTGCCGTGGTCGATGCAAGCGTTGATGACCACGAATTGACCAGACTCCACGAGGGCGGTATGCGAGGCATTCGTCTCAATGTGTTGTTTGGCGGCGGCGTCGGTTTGCAGGCAATGGAGCCCCTTGCGCAACGCATTGCCGGCATGGGATGGCATATCCAGTTGCTGCTCGATGCCCGCAATCTGGTTGAACTCGTCCCGCGTTTGCGCAAGTTGCCGGTACCAGTGGTTGTCGACCATATGGGCCACATGAACGTCGGCCATGGCATCGACCACCCGGGATTCCAAGCGCTGATTGAACTGGTGCGCGATGGCGTGTGCTGGGCCAAGCTGTCGGGCAATTACCGCATTTCGGCCGAGGGGCCGCCCTACAAGGACGTCATTGCGTTTGCGCGCGCGCTCATCGAGGCAGCACCGCAACATATGGTTTGGGGTACCGATTGGCCGCATCCGGCGCTTTACGATTTGATGCCGAATGACGGTGACCTGCTCGACGCGTTGGACGACTATGCACCAGAGGCTGATCTGAAGCAGGCGATACTGGTTGACAATCCAGCGCGCCTATATGGCTTCGCCAATCAACACTAATCGGCTCGCAACCGATCGACGATTTGCGTGCCGAGTTTGCTTGAACAAAACCGCACAAGAAGCATCGCCGGTGAAGGCGATGCGTCAGTGCAGGAGAGTGGGGGAGGAGAGTAGTAAACCTGTCAACAAATGCTGGCGATCTATTCGGGTGGTGCGTTTTGCTTACGATCACCGCACGCACGGCGGCACTTTTTCTCACCGGCATTGCTTGAACTGACCGGCCGATCCAGATGTATCCGCTCGGCCGCCTGCACAACAATGTCGTGCACCGAATAGCGGACGGGACTGAACTGAGGGTGTGTCACCGCGCCAGCAATAGGCGCCGCTGATACAAAGATCAACGCGATCGCACCAGAAATGGCTTTGAGTGCTGACATTGCGGCGTACCCTTATCAATCAAAATGGAGTTTGGTTTCATGTCGTGGGCTAAAACTGCCAGTAAATTCACAGTACTGATTCAAACGTCAAAAATCTGCGACACAGGTCGCGAGTCAACTGTGCAATAGTTACAAAACCCGCTGATTCAAGGGCTTTCACACAGACAAACCATGACCACACAGAAAAACGGCAAGAAATTTCAGTTTGGCGACTTCGAAATCGAGGTCATCGTTCACGGCTTTCCGGGGAAGAGCGTGTGCCACGGACCACTTGGTTTCAGCACCATCGCCCTGGTGCGTCATCGCGAACGCCTTGCTTTGGTCGACGTCGGCGGATTCGGGCAACGCTTGCTGTTGCAGGACCGGCTGTCCGAACTCGGACTGGCGCCCGCTGACGTCACCGATGTGTTGTTAACGCACTCGCATTACGATCACGCAATTAACTGGCTGTTGTTCCCCAACGCCAACATTGTGATCAGTCGGGACGAGCTGAAGTGGGCTCTCGAGCAACCGTGGGGCGAAACGTATGTACCGGAGCTGTATATGCGTGAATTACAGCAATCGCCCCGGCTTCGTGAAGTCGCTTCAGGTGATGAAGTCTTTACCGGTATCACCGCTTGCCTGACACCAGGTCATACGCCGGGCAGTCTCATTTTCGTACTGGAAGCGGGCGAACGTGACATCGTGTTTACCGGGGATGCATGCAAGAACCGGGCGGAACTCGTGTCGCGCGCCGCTGACATGACCTATGACAAAGATGTCACGCGCGCTTCCATCGAAAGTATCTGGGAATTCTGGTCACGCCACCCGGGCAGCATTCTGGTACCCGGCCACGACCTGCCGATGGTTCTGGAAAACGGCAAGGTACGCTACCTCGGCGAGCGCGAAGCGGCTATTCGCGCCTGGTACAGCGAGGACTTGAATAAAACGACTTTGATTTCGCTCATCGAAGCTTAGCGATACGCTCTCGATGTAAGGTGCATCGATTGGGTGCACACTGTTTACAGGATGTTTGTTGTGTTTGCCGGCGCACGTTCGATTACGCTCTACCAAGCGAGCCCGCCGTTGTGAGCAACCGGTTGCCGGACAGCCTACGATGCTGTTTGCCGCACTAATTGGAGGCCTGCTATGAAACTGAATCACTTCACCAAACAAGACCGTCGTCGATTCCTGGCGATCGCCGGAGCTGCCACAGCGACACTGGCTTTCAACGTCTTGCCATTTGCACTTGCCGCAAGCAAGAAAACCAAAATTGGCATCATCGGTTCCGGCAAAGTCGGCGGCGCCATCGGTGGTGTCTGGGTCAAAGCCGGGCACGACGTGATGTTTTCGTCTCGCAACATCGAACATGACAGAGCAATGGCTGCCAGACTCGGCGCCAATGCACATGCCGGCACTCCGCGCGAAGCGGCCGCCTTTGGCGAAGTGGTGATGATCTCGGTGCCTTATCACGCGCTGCCCGACGTTCGCGCCGACCTTGGCGGTCTGATCAAGGGCAAGGTGGTCATCGATACCTGCAATCCATTTGTGTGGCGTGACGGGGAGCTCGCAACCTGGGCGCGTGAGAAAGGCGCCGGACTCGCCTCGCTGGAGCTGTTACCGGGCGCGCGCATCGTCCGCGCTTTCAATGCCATCGGTTACGTCAGTATGGGCAATGCGCACAAACAGCCGGGCCGCATCGGCATGCCCATCGCGAGCGACGATGCAGGTGCCATCGAAATCGCCATGCCGCTGATACGCGACGTCGGATATGAACCGGTTCTGGTCGGCGGGATGGAAATGGGTAAATACCTGATGCCGGGGACGCCGCTCGCTGGCGAGCGCACGGCAGAAGAGATTCGAAAAATCGCCGCAAGCCTGAGTTAGAAGCATCCACTGCAAACAAGGCCGCGCGTCCGCTGTTGGCAAGGCACGCGGCCCTTTATCGAATTTCTTTCATGCGCTTGCTAGGTGTTCTGCCCAGGGCCGAACATTTCGATCACCTGTGCTTCCGTCATTTCTTTAGTCTCGTTTGCGAAGATGTAAAAGGACGGCTTCATATCGATAAAAACCTGCAAATCCAAGCTGAAGTCTTTCTGGTCGACGAAAAGGCCTGCCGGTATTTCATACTTGTTACTGTCTTTCAGGCGATAGAACAGGTGACTACCGCAGCTTTTGCAGAACCCCCGGTCAGCCCAGTCAGATGAATCGTAAACGGTAATATTTTCCCGACCTTCAAAAGCAATATCGCTTCCGCAGCGAACAGACAACAATGGGCCACCGCCCCAGCGCCGGCACATGCCACAGTGGCAGGCGTCCACGCTGTTTTTCATATTGCCGACGGTAAATCGCACCGAGCCACAAAGACAGCGTCCTTTTGCTTCAGGCATTATTTGTCTACTCCTTTACCTGCCTCGTTTTCAGGCTGACGCGCATAACTGACCGTCAAGATCTCCCAAACATGACCCTCGGGTTCGTTCCAGTACACGTTACGGCCGCCGTGTTGTGTATTGATCCGCATATCGTCCGGACCATGCGGACTACTACGGTACTCAAGTCCCTTTTGCCTGATTCTGGCCAAGATGCCGTCGAACTCGGACTCGCTCACACGAAAGCAGTAGTGGTGCACGGGAAAGGGGCTGTCAGTCTGATCGAAGTCGAGGGTCAAGCCTTCATTAACAAAGACCGCACAGAAAGGGCCCACTCCCGACTCTGTCCACGGAACTCCCAGAATGAAAGCCAGCAGGTCGGCCGCAGAGCGCTTGTTGCGGGCCGGAACAATCGCGTGGTCGAGCTCAATGCTCATCATTGCGTCCTATGTTTCGGTATGTGCGGCCGCTGACGCCCAAGCTGAGCAGCCGTGTTGCTGAGAGTAATTCTTCTGCGAACGCACTCGACATGTGCGCCAAGTGGCTCCGGCCCTACAATTCGTCAGTCGGCTATGGCCGAAGTGAAACAAAGCCCGGCTATAACGAGAAACGCTATCCATGATACGTGTTTGCCGCGGGTTGCGACCAGCGGGAAAAGAGCTACTACGGCAAATGTGCTACCAATGGCGTAAAGGACCGATTTGTTGCTCAACGGATCCACATGAATCAGGATGAGTAGGGTAGCGAATCCAAGGCCCAGAACACTCGTGATGTGCCATGCAAACCTGAGTGTTTGCTTTGTAAAGTCATCGCTCCCAAAAAGGGGAGGCAGGGGTTGGCGGAAAAGGCGCTTGAGGAGAAATCGCTCGCCCAGATACGAGTGCGCTGCCGCGACAAAGACGATCAGAATGGATGCAGCGAGAAGCACCTGATGAGACGCCTGGCGTCGTGTTAAGGAACGCGCCGCATTTGGCGTGTCGCAGCGTGGCGAGTCCAAGCAAGCTCGGCCCTGAAGTTAGAGCTCATCGTCAGCGGCTTCCTTGATTCTTCGCAGAACAATAAAGTTGGTTAGCGTCACTGCCGCGCCACAGGCGCATACATACACCGTAACCCAAACTGCAGTGTTGGCAATGCTCCAGCCGGTGCTTGCAATTTGTTGTTCGGATTCAATGTGGCTCAAAAAGAGCGATCGCAATGTGTCCAAA
>JBFKXV010000056.1:0-9710 GCA_041637935.1 Burkholderiales bacterium
GAGGCCAAGGTAAACTATCTGCTCATCAATGCCACAGGTCCGCGCTGGGTTGTGCGTGGCGAGAGCACCTGCTTCAACCAATGCCATCACACGGGAGATGCCGAACTTGTATGGCGGCCTCTGATTGATGACGAACCCGTCGTCGGCTTGATAGGCTGGGTACGTGCCGAGGATCCGTCGACGAAGGAAATTGAGCGTCGCGTCGACGAAGTGATTCTTCACCCCGGGCCGCATATTTTTGGGTATGTACGCGACTGAATCGAGCAAGATCTGAAACGTGAAACGCCTTTTCCGAACAGCCGCATCAACGATGTTGATAGTTGCCATCGCTCTCACCGCTTGGCCGCTTCGTGCCGGCGCCGCTGATCCAGTTGGGCCCATCGTCGGCAGGTTTGACGGGCAAGCGGTACTGGAGCGCCTCGACGATGATCCGTTTGTCCCGAGGTTCCGCTTGATCGGCGAATTGCAATTTCGACAGGCCGCTGGTCAGGTGTGGGTGACACCGGCGAAAACGATTCTCGATGGACGATCGGTCCCGACAGTGTTTGTCCAGTTGTTCGGTAATCCCCTGGAAGGTGTTTTTTCGAAGACTGCAGTCAGCTATGACTACGCGGTGAAGAGAAAAAACAGTTCCTGGGAGCAAGCGCAGAGGATGTTCTACGAAGCAGCAGTTACCGAAGGCGTTGCGCCGGGTGAGGCAAAGGTGATGTACACGGTGCTGAGCGCGTCTGGCACCCGCTGGGCACTTCATGGGCCGAACAGCTGCTTCAGTCGCTGCCACGTGAGCGAAGAGCAGCTCGAATGGCGTCCGCGTGTCGACCACGACAAGCTTGTTTCGTTGCTAAGTTGGGTGCGCGCAGAAGATCCATCGCTCGACGAGATCGACCAACGCGCGAACCAAACGATCATTGAAAAAGGACCCCACATATTTGGTACATTGAGGTGATCAGGCGGGCACGGATTTGCATGCCGTCTGGAGAGAGTCATTGTTGACGCGAGTCCGTACAATTTCCGGGCAATACACCCTATCGAGGAGCGGTGATTTCGGCGCAGCGGTATCATGCGCCAATTCCCCACAGGGGTGAGCATCGTCCGACGCGCCAGCTTGCACACCGCCACACAAACAAAGAACGAAGCCAAATGAACAAGATCCTGATCGTCGTTTCGGCCATGACGTTGATAGCCGGGATGGTCGTTGCTGAAGGTGCAGAAACTGATCATGGGGCGTTCGAGGGCCGCGTTGTCGTTGAATGGCTGGTCGATCCCTTTGTTCCGACTATGCGGCTGGCAGAGCCATTTTCGTATCAGCAGTCAACGGGCAAGGTTTGGAAGGTCCCGCAAGGCCATGTCATCAAAGGCCGTGGCATGCCGCCGTTGTTTCGCGATCTGATTGGGCAGCCGTTCTACGGCGGTTTTCGCAAGGCGTCAATTGTTTACGACCATGCCACCCAGGAAATGACGCAGCCGTGGGACGAGGCTCAGCGCATGTTTTATGAAGCGAGCATGGCTGAAGGCATCAACGAGTCCGAAGCGAAGGCCATGTACATGTTGCTGCGCGCGCAGGGATCGCGATGGGAGGTGCCGGGTTCGCGCTGCTACGGCAGTTGTCACGGCAAGACCGAACCACTGCTGTGGCGGCCTGTTGTCGACGAGGTGGTCGTCAGTGAACTTCTCGGATGGGTGCGCCGTGACAATCCTTCGCTGCTGCAAATCGAGCAACTGGCTGAAACGGCGGTGCTGGACCGGGGACCGCACGTATTTCCGCTCCAGCCATGCCTTATCTTTTCGGGCTCGACGCTGGTCGGGCGCAAGTGTTAGAGGTGCTCTGACGTTAGGCTGACACAGTCTTTCAGCTTCCTCACAAAACCTGACATCGGACGCATTCGATTGTCAATCTTTAGCGCGGGCCGAGTGTGACAATGACCAGCCCGGCGACCAGCACGATCAGGCCAACCAGCTGAAGCCGGGCAAACTGTTCCCGGAAGAAACGCCGGGATATCGCGTAGCTGAATACCAGTTCGATCAGCGCCAGTGTGCGCACGTGAGCCACCGGTTCGATTGCCATCGCCGTGAACCATCCGGCTGACGCCGCGGCGCCGCTGAATCCGGCGACAAGCGAAGTGCGCCACGCTCCCAGCACCTTCATCAGCAAGCCTGGCTGGGTCAGCCGCAGGTAGGCACACATCACCGTTGTCTGCAGTAACTGGGCGCCGAGCAATGTGAAAGCGGCCGCCATCAAAAAAGAGGTGTCCAGCGCCAGTGCGGCGCCACGATAGCCCACCGCGGACAGTGCGAAACTGCCACCGGACGCCAGACCGAGCAGCGCCGGTCGCGTCGTCAAGCCGCGGATCAGCGTGCGCAACGGACGCTGCCGATCGACCGGCGTGAGTAACATCACACCCAGTGTGCCAAGCACCACTGCTGCAACCGTGGTTGAGGCCAGCGGATCACCGAGGAACACGAAGCCGAATACCGCGACCTGCATCACTTCGCTCTTGGAATAGGCAACGCCGAGCGTGAAATTCTGTTCACGCATGGTGCGTAACAGCAGCGCGGTACCGGCGATCTGGCTCAGCGCGCCCAGTACCAGCCATCCGCTGAACGCGAAGTCAATTGCGGGCAGTCGGTGTTTGCCAATGAGCGCGACGGCCAGCAACCACAGTGTTGCGAACGGCAGTCCGTAGAGGAAGCGCACTAACGTGGCGCCCAACGTACCGAGGTCAGTGCTGAGGTGGCGCTGTGTTGCGTTACGTAATGTCTGCGCTATGGCAGCCGCGATGGTAATCGGTATCCACAACCACCAGGGCGGTGCCACGGTGAATCAGCCGCGGCCAACAAATGGCATCTTGGTCGCCATGATAGTCATGAACTGCACATTGGTATCGAGCGGCAGGCTCGCCATATAGAGCGCAGCCGATGCCACTTCGCTGACCCTCATCATCGCTTCCGGCTTGATGGAGCCGTCGGCCTGCGGCACACCTTTGGCCATTCGTGCGGCGAGTTCGGTCATTGCGTTGCCGATATCGATCTGGCCACAGGCGATGTCATATTTGCGCCCGTCGAGCGAAGCACATTTGGTCAGTCCGGTCACTGCGTGTTTGGTAGCGGTATAAGGGGCGGAGTTCGGCCGGGGTGCGTGGGCTGATATCGATCCATTGTTGATGATGCGACCGCCGCGCGGGTCCTGGTCCTTCATCACGCGAAATGCTTCCTGAATGCAGTAGAACATGCCGCTGAGATTGATGTCGACCACGTTTTTCCACTGATCGACGGTGAGTTCTTCGAGCGGTACACCCGGCGCGTTGACACCGGCATTGTTGAATACCACATCGACCCGGCCAAACTTGTCGCGTGCTTGTGAGAACAGCTTCTTGACTGCGTCCGGATCACTGACATCTGTCGGGACGGCGATGGCGTTTGCGCCACTCTCGCCTGCCTCCTTGATCGTGCTCTGCAGAGCATCCTGGCGGCGTCCGGCAAGCGCAACGCGGTACCCTTCGTTGAGAAAAGCCAGTGCGACCGCTTTGCCAATACCGCTTCCTGCGCCAGTGATGATTGCCGCCTTGTTGTGTGAAGCCACTTTGATTCCTCCTCAATTGTGAGTGCCCGTGATTGCGGCGCTGGTTTGTGCAGCCTCAATGATGATACCGTTAAATGCTCTTGGGGAGCCTTGGTGTGAATCCTGCGCGGTCCGGTATTTTCTACGGGCGCTGGCGCCGGAGGTTGTAAACTTCGCGTTTTGATTATGGAGAGACAGATGATCGCAGCCGCGCGAACAGTGCGCGCCGGTATTTTCTGTTGCCTGTTGATAGCACCGCAGGCGGCGGGTGCCGATGAATTCCAAGGTCAGGAACCGGATGAGCGTACGCTAAAACAAGCGTCGGTCTCGCGGCTCGCTCGCAGCCTTGATCCAGCCGTGCCGATCGCAGTTGGCAAAGTCGTTGTCAGGCAACAGGTTTTGTTGCGGGCGCGGCAGCTTCTCGCCCAGCATGGGCGGCGCGCCGGGCTCGGCGACGGCTGGAGTCAAGCGGCTCCGGAGTGGCAGCAGGCCGAGCGCGAACTGACAGAGGATGCGTTTGCACTGATTGACAGGCAGATCGCGGCGCCCGAATGGTTCTACACCGTGCTGGAACGCGAAATCGCCAACGCGTTGGATGCCGAGGAAGCAGATTACATCGCCACTCATTTCGCGACGCCGATAGGTCGGGAGCAGCGGATTCTTCTGCAAATGCGGCTGCTGGCCGAAGTGCTGATGACCAATTACTCGTTTACCAACAGAATCGACTCGAATGTGCCCGGACTGGAGAACGATCTGGCCGAGTTGTCGAACGCGTACTGGGAAATGGAGCCGTTTCGCAAACGTGAATTCATGACCGATCCCGAGGCGATGAAGTTTGCCGGCCAGGCCGCTGGCCTCAAGTACACGCGCATGCTCGCAATCCGTGGAATCGAGGGATTTATTGCACATATCGACACGGTTGCTGCTCGGGCCCGCGCCGCTGTCGACAACGCCGAACCGCTGATCGACGATCACATCCAGTCGTATCGGCAACGCACCGGCGCGGGCGAGAGTTGAAAGCCGGAGTGACGAGAAATTGACGATGACGCTTGAGCGACCGCCATTCCATCTGGCTTTTCCGGTTGATGATCTTGCTGGGGCACGGCATTTCTATGGTGCGATCCTGGGTTGTCCGGAGGGCAGGTCCAGCGACGAATGGGTCGATTTCGATTTTCATGGGCACCAGATCGTTGCCCATCTTTCGCCCGGGCGAGCGCAAGCGGCCTCGAACAAAGTTGACGGGGACAATGTTCCAGTGCGTCATTTTGGACTGGTGCTGTCGATGGATGCGTGGCGAGACATCTCGCAGCGCCTGAAGACGGCGGGAGCCAGATTCATTATCGAACCCCACATCCGGTTCGCCGGAGAACCGGGCGAGCAGGCGACACTATTTGTGCTCGACCCGAGCGGTAATGCGCTGGAGTTCAAGGCTTTCAAGGATCCGCAACAGCTGTTCGAAAAATAGCGCCTGCTAACGTTGCAGTTGTTGTTTCGGTGCCGGAGCACAATGTTGGTCCGGTAGCGGGCAGGCGGTGAGAAATACGCAGCGAACACGAAGAGGAGTCAGCAATAGTGGAAGTGATCAGCAAGCTAAAAGACCTGCTGGGAAGTGATATCACCTGGATGACCCAGGCATTTGTCGTCGTCCTTATCACTCTGGTCTTGGGGTCCATCGTGAGACGTATCTTGAGGCGGCTCGCGAAGCGAGCGCACGATTCGGAAAACGTGCTCGATGACATTATTCTCGAGGCACTGACGGGACCGTCGCGCGCGCTGGTGTGGGTCGTGGGCATTTCCTTTGCAGCGGACATAGTGGGTGCTGAAACGGATAACGTGATTTTCACTGCCGTCGACCAGCTCCGCAATGTCGGGATCATTCTTGTGATGATGTGGTTCGCAGTGCGATTCACCCGCGGTTACGAACAGCGCTACATTGAGATTCGCGTTGATCGTGGAGAAGAGGTCGACGTCACGCTGGTGCACGGGATGGGGAAACTGCTGCGCGCCGCTGTGTTCATCACCACCGCGCTCATCATCATGCAAACCATCGGAATCAATATAGCCGGCCTGCTGGCGTTTGGCGGCGTGGGCGGTATTGCGGTTGGTCTTGCCGCACGCGACCTGCTCGCCAACGTATTCGGCGGGCTTACGCTCTACACCGAACGCCCCTTCGCCGTGGGCGACTGGATCCGCTCCCCGGATCGGGAAATCGAGGGCACAGTCGAGGAAATCGGTTGGCGGCGCACCGCGATTCGCACGTTCGACAAACGGGTGCTCTACGTGCCCAACGCCGTCTTCACAACGATCGCGGTGGAGAATCCGTCACGCATGACGCATCGCCGCATCAAGGAAACCATCGGCGTGCGTTACGACGACATGTCCAAAGTGCCGGCGATACTCGAGGACGTGCGCAAGTATCTCAACAAAAACCCCGACATTGATCAATCAGTCACGCTGATGGTGAACCTGAACGAGTTCGGCGCGTCCTCGGTCAACTTCTTCATCTACACCTTCACCAGGACCACTGTGTGGACCGAATACCATGAAGTCAAGGAAAGGGTCATGCTGGCCATCAGCGACATCGTTGAAAAGCATGGCGCTGAAATCGCTTTCCCGACGACCACCATTCACGTGCCGGACGGGATACAGGTTACCGGGGACGCGGTCGCCTCAAACGCCTGATGATCGGCGTCGGCGCTTACCGCTCAGCGCGACGCCGCCGCTCGAAAATCAATTGCCGTCAAAAGTCTGCCGGGCGCGCGGCACGAAGGTCTTGGTGTTTTGCATGAACATGAATTGGTTGCGCGCGTTGGCAAAGCAGTAGATTTTGCCGTCCTTGGGGTTTTTCCAGGTGATGGAGCAATCGGTTTCGACGCGTTGTCCTTGAGCGAGCGACATTGCGCCAAGACCGTCAAACTCCTCGGCGGCCACACTCATCGCGAGCCATAGCGCGGCTACGCACAATGAAAGCGTTAACGTCTTGCGCATGCAACAAGTCCTCTTGAAAAAAGCGCGATGAGATAATGAAATCCGGCAGATGATGATACGCAAACAATCATCGACCGGATGTTGGTACGTCCCCAGTCTCATCACTTACTGCGAGAAACGCTTCGATCGCCGGCCGTATATCCTCCGGGATGGGTGTCGCGCGGGCCGCGTCGAGGTCCATGAAGACAATGGTCTGCACAATGCGCAGATGCTCAACGCCGTCCTTCATGCCTACATACTGCAAGTCTACCGAGGCATTGCCCAATTTGGTTACGCGCAGCTCAAAGCGCAGCGTATCCCCGATGCGAAGCGGCTTGAAAAATTCACAACGGATGCTCACCGTCGGTGTCCCAATGCGGCGTCCGGTGATCAGTTCGGGTAACGGGAATCCCAATCCTTCGGCAAGCCAGTCTTCCATTGCAGCGTGCGCGAGGTCAAAGAATCGAGGGAAATAGACAATGGCGGCCGGATCGCAATGGGAAAACCGAATCAGCTGATCGTGAACAAAGACCTGGCTCATTTTATCGAATGTCTGTGAGCGTTTTCGGAGTGCGGCTCGAGATCCTACTTGCAGCCGCGCACGAACTGGGCGTGACTGCTCGACGCGTTCAGCAGCAGGCTGATGTCATTACCCGCCAGAATCATTCGCATGCCACGGCCGATGTAGGACTGCAACAGCTCTTTGGCGTAGACACCGCCAAGACCAGCCCATTTGCCGTGCTTGCGGCATGCTGATACGACCCGGTCGATGGCATCGGTGACGCGCGGGTGGTCGATTTGTCCGGGGATGCCCATTTCGAGGCACAGGTCATTGGTTCCCATCAGCAGTACGTCGATGCCCGGGATTGCTGCGATGGACTCCGCGTTTTCTATTGCGCGCGGTGTTTCCATCATTGCGACCACCATTATTGCCTCATTGAACGCGCTGACTACGTCCGCTGCGGCTGTCGGTGCAAATCCGAATTGCGCGTAATTGCCGGCAATCGAACGATGTCCCTGCGGCGCAAATCGGAACGCATTCACCATCGCCTGCGCTTGCTCGACAGTGTCGACGTGCGGCATCACGATACCGAGAGCGCCGGCATCGAGGCAGCGTGTACCGAGGTTCAGATCGCCTTGCGGCACGCGAACCAGCGGAGCGATGCCGGTTGCCAGCGCGGCGACGCAGATTGAGGCGGCGGTTTCGATCGACGTAGCGCCGTGCTCCAGGTCGATAAACAGCCAATCGAATCCGGCCGTTTTCATGATTGAGGCGACCTCGACGCCGCGCACACCCCTTACTCCGATCCCGATGGCCAGATCGTCGCGACGCAGGCGCTCGCGTGCCGGGTTGACTATGGTGCTCATATTGACTCCTGTCGCATCAAGCAGTGGTTGAAATTGCCGGGCGCGGCAATCCGGACGGCGCACAACGGTGCCCCTCTGTGGTGCTGGCATTCAGATGTTGCGTTGCAGAAAATATTCTCTAACATCATAAAACTCTTAATATTTTTTATGCTGCAGTGGTACGGGATCAAAAGATGCTGGCGATCAATTTGTGTCAAGAGTATGCTCAAATTGTGGCTGCGTCCTGCAGCCGAACCTGACGACGGAGGGAAGTGCCGATGTACATACAGCCACACGACGTTGAACACGAATTTCCGGAGTACAAGCAAACTCTGCAGGAAATGAAGTCACAGGACGCACACCTTGCAGAGTTGATTGCAGAATATGAACAGCTTAACGCGGAAATTGTGGACATCGAAGAGAATGAAAAACCGTTTCAGGATTTCGAGTTTGAAGACATGAAGAAACGGAGATTGTTGTTGAAAGACGAGATCTATTTCATTTTGCGTGGCGAGCAACACTGAAAGCACTTTGCAGCACCGCAACAGACAGCGGGCACCTTCGGGTGCCCGTTTTGTTTCGGGTGCCTGTTTTATTTTGGGTCGGTTGTCCCCGGTTATCGCCGGCATCTGCGGAGAGTAGCGCTAGCAGTTTGTTGAAAAAAGCGTAGCGAGCGGTTCGCGTGCAAGGAGCCGCCTGTTTTGATCGAACCCTGCGCACAACGAGACAACGAGTGAAGCGAGTTGCGGCGAAGACTCATATGGGCAAAGCCCATGTGACGCCGGAGCCACATATTCGTCATTAATGCTGCGAGGCGTAAGCGAGCACGCGACGCCGCAATCGATCGGTTGAAACGTACTGGCGCAGTAACTTTTTCAACAAACTGCTAAGCCGATCAGCCGAAGCGGCCAGTAATGTAGTCCTCGGTCAGCTGGTGGCCAGGCCGGATAAATACTTCGTCCGTCTCACCCACTTCGATCAGATCACCGAGGTGGAAGAACGCTGTACGGTTTGATACGCGTGCCGCTTGCTGCATCGAGTGAGTGACGATGCAAATCGTGTAATTTTCACGCAGTTCCGCCATCAGATTCTCGATCACCGCAGTCGCTATCGGATCGAGCGCAGAACACGGTTCATCCATCAGAATGACCTCAGGCTGAACGGCAATGGCGCGGGCAATACACAGGCGCTGCTGCTGTCCGCCGGACAAACCGGTACCGGGCTGATCGAGACGCTCTTTCACCTCATCCCAAAGACCTGCTTTTATCAGGCTGGTTTCGACCACTTCGTCCAGCTCGGCCTTGTTGGCCGTCAACCCATGTATGCGCGGGCCAAAAGCAACGTTCTCATAAATGCTCTTGGGAAACGGATTGGGTTTCTGAAACACCATGCCCATGCGCGCGCGTAGCGGCACAACGTCAACCTCCGGAGAATTGACGTTTACATTATCTACAATGACCTCGCCTTCGACACGACAACCCGGGATGGTGTCATTCATCCGGTTCATACAACGCAGGAACGTTGTTTTGCCACAGCCCGACGGCCCGATCAACGCCAGGATTTCATTGTTTCCGACGTCAAGATTGATGTTGTGGATGGCATGCGTTTCGCCATAGTAGACATTTAGGTTGTTACAGCGGATTCGCGGATTCTCGACCCGTGTCTCGCCAACCGTCTCCCGGTGTTCGCGCGGGACGGTGGGAGCGCGCCTGTTTTCCGCTGCGCTGCGCATCGTTACCTTGCGCGTAGCAACTTTTGCTTCGGATTCGCCCATTCAAGCTCCAGTTTGGTCCTAGTATAAGCGCATTACCAACGGCGTTCGAAGCGCTTCCTGAGC
>JBFKXV010000057.1:0-9595 GCA_041637935.1 Burkholderiales bacterium
AACTTCCCGCTTCGCGGAAAGTGAGTCTACGCCGCAAGAAGCTGCTCCCGCAGCGTCTTGTCAGTCCTCTGCTCTACCAACTGAGCTACTTGGCCCCTTGTACTACTTTGCTCCGACCGGGGAATCGGATTTTGGCTTCGACATAACTTCCCGCTTCGCGGAAAGTGAGTCTACGCCGCAAGAAGCTGCTCCCGCAGCGTCTTGTCAGTCCTCTGCTCTACCAACTGAGCTACTTGGCCCCTTGTACTACTTTGCTCCGATCGGGGAACCGGATTTTAGCTCCTGCCGGAGCTGACGCTCCTTAACCTGCTAGCGCAGATTAGCTTTCACCGAAATACGCCATTTGAATGGCGTTTTTTGACTTCGGAATAACTTCCCGCCGGGCTCGCGCACGCCGCAAAGCGGCGAATTATACGTAGAAAATCTGCACCCACCAAACACGCTGTGTTTGCACCATCGCGCCTGGTTACTGCGGTTCCAGGAACCGCTTCAACGGCACCCTCGACTCGAGATTGGCAGTTGCGACAAAGGCGCAAAACAACTCGGCGCTCGCCAGTGCGTCAGTCAGCGCATTGTGCGCCGAGTAGCGCGGCAGCTTGTAGCGCGCTCTGAGCGCATGCAGACGCAGATCGCGACCGGCCAGCACCTGGTTGCGCCGCGCGAACCAGCGCCGTATCAGCGCCTCGGTGTCGGCAACAGGAACCAGGAAACCGGTGCCGTACAGCCGGCGGCAGGCCGCGTCGAGGAACTGCCGCTCGATTCGCACGTGATGGCCAAGCATGACCCGCCCGCAGAGGCGGGCCAGCACCCGCGGCATCACATCGGCCAGTGCGTCGCCACGCGCGGCGGCATCATCAGTGATCTTGTGAATGACAACCGACTCGCCGCTGATTTCGCGTTCCGGCTTGACTAACAGATGTTGCGCAGTCGACAGGTCAATGCGCCGCGAAATCAGCGACACCATTCCAACGCTCAGGATCGCGTCCTGAGCGGCGTCAAGCCCGGTGGTTTCGAGATCGAGTGAAACAAACTCGATATTCCGGTAGTCCGCGCCACGGTCAGCAAATGGTGTCGCGAGATAGTCACGTAGCGGCCCGGGCGGAGCGCGGCGCAGCAGCTGCCGGCGGCGATAGTCGAGGGGGAGCAAGCGTTGCCACATGTTCGGCAACTAACGCAGTCGGCCCGCTTGATAGCGCTGCTCCACGGCTGCTTGCATGGTCGCGATCATCCCGAAAGCGTCTTTCAAATGCCGTCGATCCAGTGCCGACAATCCGGCCGAGGGAATGAAGTTGTCGGCTTGCTCGCCGCCACGCAGTTGGCGCGCCTGGTGCTGCACACGAAGTGTCGCAATAAAGTCGTAGGCATCCTCCAGATTACCGGCGCCCTCGGCACTCAATGCTTTGGTCCCCGCGGCAGCACGCAACCGGTCCACTGTATTGACCTCGTCGAGGCCTTCGGCAAGGCTGTAAACACGCGCCAGGTCAACCACTGGCACAACACCGCGCAGCTTGATATCGAATGTTTTGTCGTGCTCGCCGCCATGTATCAAGACGATATTACGGAAGAATCCGAGAGGCGGGCGGTGGGTCAGCGCGTTCGCCACCATGTGAGCAAGGAAAATCCCGTTGGCGCGGCTCTTTTCAAGATTCTCTTGCTGCAACTCCCTCAGCAACGAAGTCTCACCATGAATTACGCGCAGGTCAAAGAACACGCTGGACAGCATCAGCGCCTTTGGTTCCGGCTCGTTGATCCAGTTATCGAAGTAGCGCCGCCAGACGGCCTGCGGCTGGCGCCACTGCGCGTTACTGGCCATCACGTCGCCGGGACAGTAAACAAAACCGCAGGCGTTGAGACCATCGTTGACATAGCGCGCCAGCGACTCGAAGTAGCTTTCATGTTCTGCAGTCAAATCGTCGGCAATGATCAGTGCATTGTCCTGATCGGAATGTGATGTCTGTTCGCGGCGTGCATGTGACCCGCCGGTGACCCAGGCGTACTTGACGGGCGGCACTCCCAGCTGTGCCTCAGCCAGACCCAGCAGACGTTGCGTAATGGCGTCGTTGACTGTCGATACCGCCTCACCGACATGGCGCGCACTGGCGCCGGCCAGCGCCAGCTGAATTTGCAGTTCCGGCAGCTTGCGGCTGATCTCGACCAATGCCTCGACCGAACTCGCTTTGCTGACATCTCCTGCAAGATAGACGGCGTTGGCACTTTCGTGCCGAATCAGATCTGTCGCTGACACCATTCCGACTACACGATCCCTGTCAACGACCGGTAAATGATGCACATTGAGCCGTGTCATGCGCATCAACGCTTCAAAGCCGGCCAGTTCGGAACTGATGGTATGAACCTGCGTTGTCATGATCTCGCTAACCGGCCGGCTGGTAGCGACATCGGCAGCGATACTACGGCTGCGCAGATCACGATCAGTGAGAACGCCCAGCAGCGTGTCGCCCTGCATCACCAGCAGCGACGACACGCGCTCGTTAGTCATGTGCTGTGCCGCTTCGCGGATGCTTGCTTGCGGGCCGACGAAAACCGCTGGCCGTTTGATCAGGCTGCCAATCGGGACGGTCAGCAATGCCGAACCGCGCTGCGGCATTTGCCGCAGTACCTCGACGGCTTTTTCGAGCCGCTCAGCCAGCGTCGTGTCAAAGTGCTTGGCGAAATCAGGATAGGCACTGCGCAATCGATCGAGTTGTTCACACGGCAACAGGTAGGCGAGCGTGTCCTCAGCCGTGACACTGCTCGTCACCGCAGTGTCGCCGTTGCCGGTGCAGGCGTCCGTGAGTACATCACCCTCGCCCAGTTTGTCGATCAAGTCTCCCCGCTGATCGCGCGTTTCTACCGCACCTTGACGCACAATGTACAGATCGCGCCCGCCGGCATCGGCCGGCGGGACCGGGGTACCACGGCGCAAATAGCGCACCGTAAGCATTCCCGGCAGCCGATCGAGGACGTCAGCCGGCAGTGCATCGAATGGATGATGCGCGGCAAGAAATTCCCTGATTTCGACGAGTTCTATTTCCATCTTTATTAACTTTAGCGGCGCACTTGCACACCGGTGTTGCGATTCGCGACAGCGGCGGACGCTGTCACGCCTGACCGCACGGTAGCGTAGCCGATCATGGTGCATCTCGCATGCACAAAGAAAAACCCCGCCGCAGCGGGGTTTTTCTGGTACTGCCAGTTACGGCATCAGTGTGCAGCAGCCGTCCCCGTGCCGCGCGGCACGCGGATGTCCTCGACCAGGTGCTGGATGTGCTCCGGCGGAGGCGCGGTCAGTTTCGAGACCACCCAGGCCGAGGCGAAGTTGAGCAACGCACCGACTGCCCCGAAAGCTTCCGGCTGGATGCCGAACAACCAGTAATCCGGGGTATTGGGGAAGGTATTGGTACCCGGAATGAACAACCAGCCCTTGAACATGAAAATGTAAACCAGCGTGCTGGTCAAGCCAACGAGCATGCCGACAATCGCTCCACGGGCATTGACGCGTTTGTTGAAAATGCCAAACATCAAGGCCGGGAAAATCGACGACGCCGCCAGCCCGAACGCGAGCGCGACCACCTGCGCTGCGAAACCGGGCGGATGCAGGCCCAGCCAGCCGGCAACCAGAATTGCACCGGCCATCGACAGCCGGGCTGCCAGCAACTCGGCCCGTTCGGATATGCCCGGCATGAAAACGCCTTTCAGAAGGTCGTGAGACACCGCTGAGGAAATCGCCATCAGCAGGCCGGCCGCGGTTGAAAGTGCCGCTGCCAGTCCGCCGGCCACCACCAGCGCGATGACCCAGTTCGGCAGCCTCGCGATTTCGGGATTGGCCAGCACCATGATGTCGCGGTCGATGTTGGTCATCTCGTTGCTGCTCCAGCCAAACTCCGATTCGGCCTTCATCACGAACTCTGCGTTTTGGTCATTGAAGTACTGGACACGACCATCACCATTCTTGTCTTCGAAAGCAAGCAGCCCGGTGCGCTCCCAGTTCTTGAACCACTGTGGCCGCTCATCGTAAACAAGGTTGCCGCTCGGCGAGCCGATATCACCCGGCTGGATGGTGTTAATAAGGTTGTAGAACGACATCGCACCGACCGCGGGTGCAGTGGTATAGAGCAACGCAATGAAGAACAGCGCCCAGCCGGCGGAAGCACGTGCATCGCGCACTTTCGGAACGGTGAAGAAGCGCACGATGACGTGCGGCAGCCCGGCGGTCCCGATCATCAACGACATGGTCAACGCCACCATATTCAGCGACGTTCCCTTTTTAACTGTGTACTCGGCAAAACCGAGATCGACCAGCACTTGATCGAGTTTCGCAAGCAAATGCGTGCCGTCACTCAGCGAGCTACCGAGACCGAGTTGCGGAATCGGATTGCCGGTCAACTGCAGCGAGATGAACACCGCCGGCACGGTGTAGGCAAAGATCAGCACGCAATACTGGGCGATCTGGGTGTAGGTGATGCCTTTCATGCCGCCCAGCACGGCGTAGAAGAACACCACGCCCATGCCGCTGTACAAGCCGGCTTCGTAACTGGTCTCGAGGAACCGCGAGAAGGCAACACCAATGCCTTTCATCTGACCGATGACGTAGGTAATCGAGGCAACGATCAGACAGATGACTGCTACGATGCGTGCCGTTTGCGAGTAATAGCGCTCGCCGATGAACTCGGGCACGGTGAACTTGCCAAACTTGCGTAGGTATGGCGCCAGCAACAGTGCCAGCAGCACGTAGCCACCGGTCCAGCCCATCAGGTAAACGGATGCGTCGTAGCCGCTGAACGCAATCAGGCCGGCCATCGAGATAAACGACGCCGCCGACATCCAGTCCGCCGCCGTGGCCATACCGTTGAGTACCGGATTGACCCCTTTGCCCGCCACATAGAATTCGCCGGTGCTGCCAGCGCGCGCCCAGATGGCGATGCCGATATACAGCGCGAACGTGATGCCCACTACGGTCCACGTCAAGACTCTCAGATCCATTGGATTTTCCCCCGCTCAGTCTTCGTGGACGTCGAACTCACGGTCCAACTTGTTCATGCGCCAGACATAGAAGAAGATCAGCGCCAGGAAGATGTAGATCGACCCCTGTTGGGCAAACCAAAACCCGAGCTGATAGCCGCCGATGCTGATGGCATTGAGCGGTTCGGCGAGGATGATGCCAAAGCCGAACGAGCAGACGAACCACACCACCAGGCACCCCAGCAGGATCTTGAGGTTGGCCGTCCAGTACCCCTGTGGATTTTTCATTGTTGAGCTCTCCCCGATGTCATTGTTATTTGCTGGCGTTACATCATAACCCAGCCGCTGAATATAACCCACAGCGCCGAGCGCCCAAAAACCATAGCGCGAAGCGCGATCTAGCGATTTGGCACCACAGCAAAAAGCAACCGCAATACGACAAAATAGAGGTTCTTCCGGCTTTTCTGTGGCTAGGTATGAATCTTCAGGCGCTCACTTAGCCGTACGTAACAAAAATCTTCACCACCAAGACACCAAGGGCACCAATTAACAGCAAGCAGGAAGGACATGAACTTGTATTTTTCTTGTGTGACTTTGCGTCTTCGTGCCTTTGCGGTGAGGGGTTTCTATCGCATGCCGTCGCTGCCAGGCGGCTCGTGCCTCACGTCTGGACCCACACGAAAGTCGGATGAATCAAAAGAAAAGGGCTTCGCGAAACGCGAAGCCCTTTCGGCCAACAGTGCGATGTGCCACTTTGCACTGCCGACGCACCGCTTGTGACGGCGGTGCTTTGCCAAGCGAGCTTACATGCCCATGCCGCCCATGCCGCCCATGCCGCTCATGTCAGGCGCCGCATGCGAATGCTCTTCCTTCGCCGCTTCGGCAACCATCGCATCGGTGGTCAGGATCAGGCCAGCTACTGAAGCTGCGTTTTGCAAAGCGTAGCGTGTGACCTTGGTCGGATCGAGAACGCCCATTTCGACCAGATCGCCATATTCGCCCGTGGCAGCGTTGTATCCAAAGTTACCCTTGCCTTCGGCAACTTTGTTCATCACCACAGAAGGCTCATCACCTGCGTTCGCCGCGATCATGCGCAGCGGCTCTTCGAGCGCACGCGCGACGATCTTGATACCGGCGTCCTGGTCATGGTTGTCGCCCTTGATCTTTGCCAGCCCGGCACGCGCCCGGACCAGAGCGACGCCGCCACCGGCAACGATACCTTCTTCAACCGCCGCACGGGTCGCATGCAGCGCGTCTTCTACGCGGGCCTTTTTCTCTTTCATCTCGACTTCGGTTGCAGCACCGACCTTGATCAACGCCACACCACCGGCCAGCTTGGCAACGCGCTCTTGCAGCTTCTCACGATCGTAATCGCTGCTCGATTCCTCGATTTGCTGGCGGATCGCCTTGACGCGAGCTTCGATGTTGCTTTGCTCGCCGGCGCCATCGATGATGGTGGTTTCTTCCTTGCCAATCTCGACACGCTTGGCGCTGCCGAGGTCATTGAGGCTGGCTTTCTCCAGCGTCAAGCCGACCTCTTCGGCGATCACCGTGCCGCCGGTGAGGATGGCGATATCTTCGAGCATGGCCTTGCGGCGATCACCGAAACCAGGCGCCTTGACGGCGGCGGTCTTCAGAATGCCACGGATGTTGTTGACCACCAGTGTCGCCAGTGCTTCACCTTCGACGTCCTCCGCAACGATCAGCAGCGGCCGGCCCGATTTCGACACCTGCTCGAGTACTGGCAACAGATCACGGATGTTGGAGATCTTTTTGTCGTGCAACAGCACATACGGGTTCTCCAGAATCGAAATCTGCTTGTCGGGATTGTTGATGAAGTAGGGCGACAGGTAACCGCGGTCGAACTGCATGCCCTCGACAACTTCGAGTTCGCTCTGCAAGCCGGAACCGTCCTCGACCGTGATCACGCCCTCTTTGCCCACCTTGTCCATCGCGTCGGCAATGATCTGACCGATTTCCGGGTCCGCGTTGGCGGAAATGGAACCGACCTGGGCGATTTCCTTGCTGGTGGTGCATGGCTTGGAGATCTTCGCCAGTTCATCGACCACAGCGATAACCGCCTTGTCGATACCGCGCTTCAGGTCCATCGGGTTCATACCTGCCGCCACGAATTTCATGCCTTCGTGAACGATTTCCTGGGCCAGGACGGTTGCAGTAGTGGTGCCGTCACCGGCGACGTCCGAGGTCTTGGACGCAACTTCCTTGACCATTTGTGCGCCCATGTTCTCGAACTTGTCCTTCAGTTCGATCTCTTTGGCCACCGATACGCCGTCCTTGGTGATGGTCGGCGCACCGAAGGAACGCTCGAGAACGACATTACGACCTTTCGGGCCAAGCGTCACTTTGACGGCGTCGGCCAACACGTTTACGCCCTGCACAATACGTGTGCGGGCAGAGTCGTGAAATTTGACTTCTTTTGCTGCCATTAGATTACTCCTGATTTGGTTTCAAAAATGGAACGAAATGGGTCGCTGTCTCAGGCCGCTTCGAGAACACCCATGATGTCTTCTTCGCGCATGACGAGTAACTCTTCGCCTTCGATCTTGACGGTTTGTCCCGAGTACTTTCCAAACAGGATCTTGTCGCCTTTCTTGACATCCAGCGGACGGACTTTTCCATCCTCGAGTATCTTGCCGATGCCCGTGGCGATCACCTCGCCGGTGTCCGGCTTCTCTGTTGCGGAATCGGGAATGACGATACCCGATGCAGTGGTGCGATCTTCTTCCAGACGCTTGACGATCACTCGATCGTGCAGTGGGCGAATGTTCATGCTGATTTCTCCTTCATATCAACCGGTTTTGTTTCTTGAACCTGAATCCGTTATGCGGCTTGGCGGAGGCTATTAGCACTCAATCCAAACGAGTGCTAATAATAGTGATGAAGGAGCCGGTTTTCAACAGCCAGCGAAAGAAAAATCACTTCTCAGAGAGAGAAGCGTAGAGAGTGGGTGCTTACTTATTGAAACGAATGGTTAGCCTGCCGTTGCGGCCCGGCTAATTGATGGTAATCCCGCCAGAAGACACGCCGAACCGGTAGACGGTATGGCGTTTGGCGCGGCTGCCCGGCGGCACCGGCCGATGCGGGCACGGCGGCCGACGAGTGCCGTCTGACTGAAGCGTGGCGTCATCGCTGACTTCTGCCCAGATGCCGCCGTGCACCGGCCGGAATGACCATACTACGTAGCCGCTGCGCGAAGCCACGTCGATGAGCTCATCGGCATCGGGCGTTTCCTGAACCACCAGTTGCTCGCCAAGAGCGCCAGTTGGCAGCGCGCCAAACGCTTGCCGGCACTCGAGCGCTTCCCTGACCGGCGCGCCGGGCCGATCGCAGCCCGGGCGTTCCGCGCGGGCCACGTCCCAGGCGCCCAGTTCCCATCCGGCTTCCATCGCGCCGAGGTCCAGCGACATTAATTCTTCCCAGCGCATATTCAACTGCAGCGCCGAACTCGGTACCGAGGAGAAGCGCACCGGTCTGGCCGTTTCTATCGGGGCGATACGCTCCTCCACGAAGCCGTGCCAGTGCAGCGTCAGTATTAAAGGCGTATCAGGGCAAGGCACCGCGGCCAGCGTCACACCGACCAGCGGTCGGCCAGCTGCAGCAATTTGATCGGTGATACATTCAGCGAAGTCCATCAAAGCACCCCTCGTTCACAGAGCCCGAATCGACGACGAATCCATTAATCATTGCGCCATATCCGGCCTGCAAAAGCATCTACCGCGCCAACAACGGCATGTGACAAACTGCATGATCGTAATGCGATCAGTTTTTTGTCCATTTTGCAATAGATGCGGATGTGGCATAAAGCGGCTTGCCGACATCAATGAGCATCCGCGTGCGGGTGAGCCATAGCGGCATCGATTCGCAATGCCGATCATGAGGCTGCCTTGTTTCGGTCCGACTCAGGAGCTGATCGGCGCGGGGATCATGAAGCAGTCGCGTTCGGTGCACCCTGACAGGGTCGCTGGCACATATTTCGCGGGTGTCATACAAGATCATTTGTGGTGCACGGCGAAGCCTCTGTTACTGTGGGATTCGGCGCGTTCGTCCGCCAGCGATTCAAGGGCAACGTGATGGTGTCGGCAACGCATGAACCTTTCGGACTCTGACATGTGCAAGCGCTCCATACTGTTGCTTGCCAGCAGCCCGCTGTTGGCCGCCTCTTTGGTGTTCGCCGCCTCTTTGGTGTTTGCGGCGACAACGGTTCCGCCAGCGCCAGTTGCAAACGCGCTCGAACAAGCCGGTGTACCAGCAGCCGCTGTCGGAATTCACGTCTACAACCTCACCGACGACAAGCTGGTCATCGACGTAGCCGGTGACACGCTGTTCAATCCGGCGTCGGTGATGAAATTGATTACCACCTTTGCAGCCCTCGACGTTCTGAGTCCCGCGTTTACCTGGAAAACAGATGCATTGATTGACGGACCGCTGCTGGACGGCCGCCTGACTGGCAATTTGTACTTTCGCGGCCACGGCGATCCGAAGTTAACGCTGGAGCGGTTTTGGCTGTTCCTTCGAGAGTTGCGCAACAGGGGAGTGCGCAACATCGATGGCAATGTCTATCTCGACCGCAGCGCGTTCGCTGTTGGCAGCCATGACCCCGCGGAGTTCGATGGCG
>JBFKXV010000058.1:0-9448 GCA_041637935.1 Burkholderiales bacterium
GCTCGAGTGCGTCAGACAGGCAGAACAGCAATTGGCGGCGGCGGCAAAGCCACGCGCCTATTTGCCAATTGACGGGCTTGCATCCTATGACAGTGCCGTCAGACAACTGGTATTTGGCGCCGACTCGCCGTTGATCACGGCGAACCGAATCGTCACGCTGCAGACAGTCGGCGGTACCAGCGCGCTGAAAGTCGGAGCCGACTTCCTGCAGCGCATCTGCCCCGAGTCACAAGTATGGATTTCAGATCCGAGCTGGGCGAACCACCGCGGGATTTTTGAGGATGCCGGTTTCAAGGTGAATCAATACCCCTACTACGATGCCTCCAGCCACGGCGTGCAGTTCGAAGCCATGACCAGCTTTCTGAGGCAGCTTCCAGCCGGCTCGATCGTGCTGCTGCACGCCTGCTGCCACAATCCGACTGGCGTTGACTTGTCCAACCAGCAGTGGGCCGAGGTCATCTCGATCGTCAAGCAAAATACGCTGATCCCGTTCATTGACATCGCCTATCAGGGCTTCGGCGACAGTATCGATGAGGATGCGCACGCGGTACGGGCATTCGCCAGCGCCATGTCTCCGGTATTGGTTGCCAATTCGTTCTCCAAATCCTTTTCCCTGTACGGCGAACGTGTCGGCGGGTTGTCGATCGTTACACAGGACGCCGACGAGTCGGCACGGATCCTGAGCCGGCTCAAGCAGCTGGTTCGAACCAATTACTCCAATCCCCCGACGCACGGCGGACAGATTGTTGCCACCGTGCTCGCCGATAGCCAGTTGCGCTCCTTGTGGAAGACGGAATTGGATGGCATGCGCGAGCGCATCCGCAGCATGCGTGAGGCGCTCGCCAGCAGTATCGCCAAACGCGTGCCGGGTGCAGATTTTTCATTCGTGACACAGCAGCGGGGCATGTTCTCTTACTCGGGCTTGAGCAAGCAACAGGTACAGCGCTTGCGGGCGGAGTACGCGGTGTACGCCGTTGACAGCGGGCGTATCTGCGTCGCGGCCCTGAACTCGCGCAACGTCGACTACGTTGCCGACTCTATTGCGAAAGTGATCGGCTAGAAAGGCGCGGTTATGCGCCTAATTTCGCCGAGAGTTGCACACCCGGCAACGGTACAGGCGCCGTTCATAGCGCCCGCTGGCCACCGAAACCTCGGTTGACCGGGCCGGGGTGAGTCACTATCATACGCGCCTCTCATTCCCCGATAGCTCAGTCGGTAGAGCAACTGACTGTTAATCAGTGGGTCGCTGGTTCGAGCCCAGCTCGGGGAGCCAATTGCCAAAAACGCCGGTTCGAATTTGCTCGGCCGGCGTTTTTTGTTCTTGGGCTGTTCGCCTTTTCCGCGAGACGATAAACGCGGGCGCCTTGATTACAACTAGTTCCGGACTCGTCAGTCGCTGACTGGCAAGACGCCAGTTGAGTTGGCACGCGTTCATCGATCGGCAGTCCTGCTTCTGACGCCCTTCACCATCGACAAAGTGTCTATAGACCGTTAGTTCAAGGAAACCCTCGCGGGCACTCTGTCTCTTCGCTCGCCAAGGTCTTATGCAGAATGTCTGCGCGCGTTGCCGTCATCGCTGCGCGCAAATCATGAGACACGCCTGGAATGGAAAGCGCCGCGTCGATGGTGTGTAGCGCCGCTTCACGGCAACCCCGCTCCAGTAAAACCTGAGCCAGATTGTTGCGGGCGACCGCATTCTCCGGCGCGACGACGAGGCTGCGACGATAAGAATCTTCCGCCGCCTTGCGGTCTCCCAGATGATAGTGAACCGTGCCAAGGCCGAGCCAGGCAGTAGCGCTGTCTGGCCAGCGCTGGAGTGCCGCGACATATCCGGCACGCGCGGCGGAGAAATAACCGATGGTCTCCAGGTCACTAACAGCCTGCAGATACCGCTCTGGCGTCATGGCTGCGGGCAGTTCCCCCGGGCGCAGGGCCACGAACCCCCATGAGCCTGCGCGCTCCCAGGACGCCACAAAGCGCTCCGCCCGCATCACCTGGCGACGCTTCGTTCCCGAGCGCAGAATCAGTGTGTCGGCCTGCGCGTCGAAACCGATGACGACCGCGTAGTGCCATACTGGCATGGTACTGATCCCCAGATTCTGCAGAACGAGGACCGGGCGGCCCGTGCCGACCTCCGCAAGTACCGCGTCGACAGTGGGAGCAATGACATAGGGGATTCGATCATGGCGGCGCGTGGCTGCGAGGAGCTCCGGCTGCAGACTGCCGTGACGGTCAGGGATGTAGACTTGCGCAGTGAGCGTATCGGGATCGGCATCAATACCCGTAGCGCTCAGGACAGTTGCCAGCGCCGCGGGCCCACATTGAAATTGCTTCTGGGGAAAAAACGGGGTCTGCTGCAACTCTGCGACGGGAGACTGCTCTGCAGCAACGTGCCGCGCCAGCACGGGACCGCGCGTAGCACAGCCAGAAAATGCCAGCAACAGGACGAGCACAAGCCCGCCCTGTGCCAAGCGCATCATCAGAAGTTTGAGAAAATGTTGGTCACGCCTACGAGCTCGAGTATCAGCAGCACAATGAAGACAATACCGACAACCTCGAGGGCACCTGCCCCTGCCGGCAGGCTGTTAAGCTGCTCACTGTAGCGCGCCAACTCATATTCCGTAAGCGCGGCCACTCGCTCTTGCGCCTGGACCGGATCCACACCCAGCTGTGTCAATCGCTGCGCCACGTCATCGCGGACGAGCAGCGACTGAAGATGTGCCACCCGCGCTTGATGCTGCTCGGCAGCGATGGCCCGGTCTGTACCGATGACGGCACCAAACGCGTGTTGCGAATAGCCGCTAAAGAGCAGCGTGATGACCAAACCCCAGCTACCTAACCTCCGAATCAGCAGACACATAACGAGCCAACCTCCTTCTATTACGTTGAGACAATCCAGCTACCAGATCAGCCATCAAATCAACTTGACAGCTGTTTCCCGCTGGGACCCACCTAACCGAGCATTAATCATAGTGCATAGTGTAGCTTCCTGTTGCACACTCAGTCCCGCATTCGTCGACCAGTAGGTCTTTCCCCCGCAACCGAAGGCCCGGGGCAACAGAAGGCTGATGCATGACTGGAACCTTACGCATCGGTTTACCTTCAGTTGACCCCCATCGGGACGAGCCCGCCTTGATCGAGGTGTCCGTCGCAGTGCTATGATTCACGGCATGCGTTCGACGATTAGTGACATGTCAGTGAATATCAAAACACCGGAGGAAATTTCCAAAATGCGGGTTGCAGGAAAGCTCGCATCAGAGGTCCTCGATTTCATCACGCCGCATGTCGAGCCGGGCATCACCACCGAAGCGCTCGACCAACTTTGTCATGACTATATGCTCGAGCAGCAGCAGACTGTCCCGGCGCCACTGAACTATGCTCCGCCGGGCTATCGGCCTTATCCGAAGTCCATTTGCACCTCGGTCAACCACGTTGTATGCCACGGCGTGCCCGGCCCGAAAAAGCTCAAGGCCGGTGATGTTGTAAATATTGACATCACCGTGATCAAGGATGGCTATCACGGCGATACCAGCCGCATGTTTTTTGTTGGCGAGCCTTCGATACGCGCCAAACGGCTGTGCGATGTCACCTATGAATGCATGTGGCAGGGAATCATTCGGGTCAAACCGGGTGCTCATCTCGGCGATATCGGGCACAGCATCCAGACTTGGGCTGAAGAGCACGGCTACAGCGTGGTGCGCGAGTTTTGCGGGCACGGTATCGGTTGCAAGTTTCACGAAGAGCCGCAGGTCCTGCATTACGGTCGCGCCGGTACCGGACTCGAGCTCCAGCCCGGCATGACGTTCACCATTGAGCCGATGATCAACGCCGGTAAAGCAGGAATCCGTCAGCTCGGTGACGGGTGGACCGTCGTAACCAAGGATCGCGAGCTTTCAGCACAATGGGAGCACACGATCCTGGTTACCGACGATGGCTACCAGGTTCTGACCCTGTCCGAAGGAACACCACCCCCACCGGCCTTTGCCGGCTAAAGCATGGGCGGCGTACAGCAAACTGGTGTGCTGGCAATACCCAGCGAGGCGTCTGTCTGGCGCGAATTCCTTCAGGAGCGAAAACAAAGTATCCGCGCCGGCTTCGAGAAGCGCGCTGACCCATTCAAGTCACTGGCAGAACTCGCGGCCGCCGTAGACGACACGCTGAGCGCGATCTGGGCTACTACCGGTCAGGCGAGCGAGGCGTGCTTGATCGCTGTTGGCGGTTACGGGCGCGGCCTACTCTACCCGCACTCGGATGTGGACGTGTTGATTCTGCTGCCCGGCAAGGCCGACAAGCAAACCCGTGCACGGGTCGAACGCCTCATTAGTCTGCTATGGGATGCCGGCCTGGAAATCGGGCATAGCGTGCGCACCGTTGAGCAATGCCAGGAGGAGGCTAGTCAGGACATTACGGTTCAGACAACGCTGCTCGAATCGCGTCTGATCGCCGGCAGCCGGCGCGCTTACAACCGCTTTTGCAAGTTGATAAAGTCATCTCTCAAGGTGACCGAATTCTTCGCGGGCAAGCTGCTCGAGCAACAACAGCGGCACGGGCGCTTCAACGACACCGCGCAGAATCTCGAACCCAACCTGAAGGAAAGCCCAGGCGGGCTGCGCGATCTGCACAATATTTTGTGGATATCGTCGGCCGCCGGCCTGGGCACCAACTGGCAGGAGCTCACACAGCAGCGTATTCTGACCAATGCCGAGGCACGCCAGTTGCGCCGCTCCGAGCGTGTGTTGGCCGAGTTGCGGGTGCGTCTGCATTATTTGGCCGAGCGTCGCGAAGACCGGCTGTTGTTCGATTTTCAGAATGCGCTGGCGCTGCAGTACGGTCTCAAAAACACGCCAGCGAAGCGTGCCAGCGAGCAGCTCATGCAACAGTTCTACACTACGGCCAAGTCCGTGACGTTGTTGAACGACATCGTTCTTCAAAACCTGCGCAAACGCATTTTCCATCAGGTAACGGGCAAGCCCGTTGCACTCAACGATCAGTTCCAGATCAATGGCGAGGTGATAGAGACGCGTGGTCCGGGTATTTTCCAGCGCCACCCGCAAGCCATACTCGATGTGTTCGTGCTTTGGCAGGCGCACCCGGAAGTCAAGGGACTCGCTGTGGGTACCATGCGTGCCCTGTGGCATGCGCGTGATTTGATCGACGCAAAGTTCCGGCGCAGCGTCAAACACCGCCGGAAGTTCATGGAAATCCTCCGGCGACCGTCAGGACTGACGCACACTCTGCGCAGGATGAATCAGTTCGGGGTGCTAGGACGCTATCTTCCCGAGTTCGGCCGTATCGTCGGACAGATGCAACACGACCTGTACCACGTCTACACGGTCGACGAACACATCCTGATGGTGGTGCGCAACCTGCGCCGCTTTGCGGTGCCGGAAATGGCTCACGAATACCCTTTGTGCAGCCGCTTGATCTCCGAGTTCGAAAGTCCCGAATTGCTGTACGTCGCGGGTCTGTATCACGACATCGCCAAGGGGCGCGGTGGCGACCATTCGTTACTCGGAATGGTGGATGCTGAACGTTTTTGCCGGCGCCACGAGATTGATGAGCAAGATTCTGCGCTCGTCGTCTGGCTTGTCGAAAAACATCTGTACATGTCGGCAGTGGCACAACGACAGGACCTGACAGACCCGGCGGTCGTTGCCGCTTTCGCTGATGAGGTAAAGACCGACCGCCGCCTGGTTGCGCTGTACTTGCTGACAGTGGCGGACATCCGCGGTACCAGTCCGAAAGTCTGGAATGCCTGGAAGGCGAAGCTGCTCACGGACCTGTTCCATGCCACGCGCCGCTACTTGTCGCATGGCGCAGTGCCTAGCGAGCGCGTCGTGGCATCCAAACATGAACGCGTGCTTGCCCGCCTGCGCGCCTACGCTCTTCCTGATAGTGAGCAAAAAGCTTTTTGGCAAAAACTGGACGATAGTTATTTTCTGCGCCACGACGAGCACGACATCGTGTGGCATACGCGCATGCTCAGCTACCGGTTCGAAACACGCACGCCGATTGTCAAGGCCCGTCTTTCACCGATTGGCGAAGGTCTGCAGGTGATGATCTATGCGCCCGACGAAAAGCTGATGTTCGCCCGCATCTGCGGATTCTTCCAGCGAGCGAATTTTGACATTGCCGAGGCCAAAATCTACACCACGCAACACAATTACGCGCTGGATACGTTTGAGGTCATGACAACCGGGCAGCTGGACATCCATTACCGCGACATGATCCGCTACGTCGAACATGAACTGGGCTTATGGCTTAAGCGCCCGGAAACGCCGGCACCGAGAAAAGGAAGGTTATCGCGTCAGCTGAAGAATTTCCCGATTTCCCCAACCGTGACCATTCGCCCGGATGACCGCGCACAGTTTTATTATCTGAACATTGTTGCGGGTGACCGCCCCGGCCTGCTCTACCGTATCGCGCTGATACTGGCGCGTTACGAGATCAGCATTTACAACGCCAAAATCAACACGCTCGGTGAGCGGATTGAGGACACTTTCCTGGTGCAGGGCGAAGGGCTGAAGAATGCCCGGACCGTGGTGCGGCTGGAGTCCGAACTGGTTCAGGAACTGCAGGCAAAGTCCTGACAGTCGCCTGGCAGCACTACTTCTCGTCCGGAAACTCCTGATCGGGAAACAATTCGGCGTTAAAACCGAACATTCTCAGGTTGACAATACGCATCGGGTAAAGAACCCCCTGCAGATGGTCGCATTCGTGCTGGACGACGCGCGCATGAAAACCGTCGACATCACGGTCGATCTCCTGGCCGAACTGGTCATAGCCACGATAATGCACGCGGCTGTAACGCGGCACCACGCCGCGCATTCCCGGAACCGATAGACACCCTTCCCAGCCATCCTCCATTTCGTCACCGAGCGGTTCGACCACGGGATTAACCAGAACGGTAAACGGCACAGACGGCGCGTCTGGATAACGTGGGGTAGCCTCGACGCCGAATATCACGACCTGCAGGGACACGCCGATCTGGGGTGCGGCAATGCCAGCACCGCTTTTGGCCTGCATGGTGTCCTGCATATCTTCGATCAACGCATGCAACTCCGGCGTGTCGAACGCCTCGACCGCTTGGGCCTGTTGCAGCAACAACGGGTGTCCCATGCGCAAGACCGGCTTAATCGGCATGATTATCCACCAAGGTAGCCAGTAACGCCCTCACCTTCTGCATCGCCGCGTCGAGCACCGTACGAATAACATTGAGATCGACCGCCTCAACACTGTCAGCCCGGCCGGCCGCCCAATTCGCGACCACCGCGATGCTCGCATAACACAGCCCCATTTCACGCGCCAGGGCCGCTTCGGGCATACCGGTCATCCCAACCATGTCGGCACCGTCTCGCTCCATTCGATTGATCTCGGCCGCCGTTTCCAGCCGTGGGCCCTGGGATGCCGCGTAGACACCGTCGGAAATAATCGGAATCGCTTCGTCAGCGGCTGCCTCGATGAGGGCTTGTCGCAACTCCTCGCAATAAGGCCGGGTAAAGTCGATGTGGGTGACCGGCTGCTCCGAGCTGTCAAAGAACGAGTGCATGCGCCCGTAGGTGTAATCGATGATCTGGTCCGGCACTGCCAGCGCCCCAGGTACGAAATCCGGCCGTATGCCGCCAACCGAAGCGACCGAAACCAATCCGGAAACGCCCTGCGCGTGCATCGCCCAGACGTTGGCGCGATAGTTCACGGCATGCGGCGGGATAGTGTGACCATAGCCGTGCCGGGCGATGAACACGATGTCGTGGCCGTTCAGGGAGCCGAATGTCAGCGCTCCTGATGGTTCGCCATACGGCGTGCGTACCACTTCGCGGCGCGTGATTTGCAGATTCGACAAGCGAGTCAGGCCACTGCCGCCAATTATCCCAATCATCCTCTGGTCCTCAGATCGCCTTGCTCATTGCCGCGTCGTTCATTGCTGCGTCGTTCATTGCTTGAGCGCGTAGATTGCGGGCAAGTTACGCCACGCATCATGCACATCCATGCCGAATCCGAAGACGTAACGATCGGGCACGTTCACACCGACAAAGTCCGCGCGCACCGGTTTTTTGCCCTTGACCGTCTTGTCGGCCAGAACCGCAGTGTAGATCGCTGTGGCTCCGTTCTCGGAAAGCCATCTCTTGATCTCCGACAGTGTGCGGCCTTCATCGAGGATATCGTCGATGACCAGCACGGTCCGTCCGGCAACACTGGTGCGGGGCTGGACGATCCACGTGATGTCACCGCCCTTGATACCACCGCGGTAGCGGGTCACGTGCACGTAGTCAAATTCGAGCGGAAACCGCAGTCTGGGCAGTAACTGGCCAGTGAACACCACACCGCCGCCCATGACACTCAGAACCAGTGGCACGCTGTCTCTGATTTCGCGGGTGATCTCTTCGGCGACCCGGCTCACGGCGGCTTCCACCGCGTCCTCATCACAAATCAGTTCGGCGTCTTCGAGCAGGCGCCAGGTCTCCGATGCGTCGAGTTTCACAATGTTCTCGCCTCAACTCTCGTTCTGGATACCACGAAGAAAAGCACGCAGCTCGGCGCCGATTTCAGGATGCCGTAATCCCAGTTGCACGTTCGCCTGCAAGTAGCCGATTTTCGATCCACAGTCGTAGCGCTTGCCGTTAAAGCTGTAGGCCAGTGCCCGCTGCTTGGTTATCAACGACGCAATCGCGTCGGTGAGTTGTATCTCACCGCCTGCACCCCGTGTCACGCTATCGAGTTCGTCAAAAATTTCTCCCGTCAGCAGGTAACGTCCAACCACTGCCAGCGTCGAAGGTGCGACCGACGGTTCCGGCTTTTCAACAATTGCCTTGATCGGCCGTTCCGTGCCGGTGGCATCGCCACAATCAACAATACCGTAGGATGAAGTGTCCTCTCGGGCGACATTTTCCACGGCGATGACCGAACAGGCTTCACGCTCGTAAACGTTGACCATCTCCTTTAGTGCGCCAGGTGACGAATCAATCAGATCGTCCGCCAGAACCACGGCGAACGCGTTGTCTCCTACTACCGGACGCGCGCACAAGACGGCGTGACCCAGTCCCAGTGCTTCGGGTTGCCGCACATAGATGCAATTGATATGTGACGGGATCACCTCGCGCGCGACATCCAGCAATTTCTGCTTGCCACGCAGTTCGAGTTCGGTTTCGAGTTCGTATGCCTTGTCAAAATGGTCTTCGATGGCCCGTTTGGTCCTGCCGGTCACAAAAATCATGTCCCTTATACCGGCATCGACTGCTTCTTCGACCGCGAACTGGATCAGCGGCTTGTCGACGATCGGTAGCATTTCCTTTGCAATAGCCTTGGTAACGGGCAAGAATCGCGTGCCGAGCCCGGCCACTGGAAATACTGCTTTGGTAATTTTCTTCACCTTCGCCGCCCCCATTATTAGTCGCCCCGGTGATTAGTCGCCCCGGTGATTAGTCGCCCCGGTGATTATTGGTCAAGC
>JBFKXV010000059.1:0-9437 GCA_041637935.1 Burkholderiales bacterium
CGTGCCAGCCCCCCTGTCACGTTACGATTTGCGTTAAATCGGATGTGCGCTCAGAAATTCGTCGATGGCACCCGCGAACTTTTCCGGCTGATCGTGGTGCATCATGTGGCTGGCATCTGCAATAGTGCATTCGGTCAGTTGCGCGTACGCGTTTCGGTATTTGTCGAGCAACTGTTCGTCTTCTTTGAGGAATCGCTTGATCCAGTCGGTGCTACTGTGAATCCACAGCACCGTGGCTTGAATCTGTTTCCAGATTTCAATCGCTTCCTCGTAGCGATATAGAACCGGATTGACCATCTTGTGATTCGGGTCGGCGCGCAATTCGATGCGTCCGGGTTCGATTTCACGTGCCCAGTGTGGTGCCAGAAATTCTGCACGTTCGCGCCCAAGTCCCGGCGTGTTGGCAAGCAGCCGTTGCACTACATCTTCGAGCGACGCGTAGGGGCGTAGCCTTGGCGGCTGGCGAACCTGATCGAGCCACTTCAGTACCCGCTTTGGCGCTTGCGCTGGAACGGTTGGCGGCATGCCAAAGCCTTCGGCAAGGATCAGACGTGCAATTCGGTCGGGCCGAACCCCGGCATACAGGCCAGCGATGTTGCCGCCCATACTGTGACCGACAATAGTCGCAGGTTCATCGGGGGAGAGTTCAGCGAGCAATCCGTCGAGGTCGGCGACGTAGTCGGGAAACCAGTAAACGTTTTTGCCCCATTCGCTCAGTCCGAAACCGCGCCAATCGGGTGCAAGGATTTGCCAGTCGCCTTGCAGCGCGTCCGCAGTGAACTGGAAGGATGCTGATACGTCCATCCAGCCATGCAGCATGAACAGTTTCGGCGCTTGCGGGTCACCCCAGCTGCGCACGTGATAGCGCAGCCCGCGAACGTCGACGAAAAGACTTCTCGACTGCTTCATGCCGGACGCTTTCGTCTGGCCGAGCCCTCGGCAAGTTGCCCGATCGGGTCGAAGAAATTCTTGCGTACCGCGTCAGGGTCTTCGAGGTAGGCCAAGAAGAAGTCAGTGGTATCGTGACCCCAGAACAATTCGTTGTCGATGGCCAGGGTCGGCACGCCGAATACGCCGGCGGCGATCGCCGCATCGGTGCTGTCACGCAGCGCCTGCTTGATTGATGCATCCGACAGTCGCTCATCGTTCGGCTCGACACCAGCTAGTTTGGCGAGCTTGCTCCAGCCATCCGGATCATCGGTGTTGCCGCCGTCGCGCCAGATAAAGTTGAAGATGGTCTGCACTGCTTCGATGCTGCAACCCAACACCAGCGCGAGGCGCAGCGGTGGCAGCGGATTGAACGGGTGCGCCGGCGGATACTTCATGGCGATGCCCTGGCGTTGTGCCAGCCATAACGATTGTCTGAAAACGAACTGCCGCTTGGGCGGGATCTCGGCCGGCCCGAGATGGCCGTGATGATTCAGCAGGCCGGCAAACAGCACCGGCCTGAGGCGCAGTTTCACCTGCTTTGACAACTCACCCAGGCGGATGGACTGCAGATAAGCGTATGGCGAAATGAAGTCGAAGTACCAGTCAGCGGTTTTCATAGTGGCATCAGTAAGGTGATTTCAGTCAAAGGATAAACTGGATCATACGCAATCAGTCTTGCGCAACTTGGTCCTGTGCAACTTACTCCTGCGTAGTTAATCCTGCGTAATTTAAAAAAGCGCAGTTAATCCTGCGCAATTGGCTCAGACGGCTGGTGCTGGCGGATGTTGAGCCACGCTACCAGCGCCAGGGCTGCCGCGATCAGCAGCATGCCGGTAAATTCCAACGCTGTTGGTCGCTCACCGAGTTGCAGCCATGAACTGATACCGGCAACGACCGGCACGCCTAGCGAAGCAAGACTGGTTGTGCCCGCCGGCAGTCTGTGCAGCACGTACAGCCACATCACCCAACCCAATCCAGTGGCCCCAACACCGACGACCAGTATGCAAACAACGAACGTCGGGTTCCAATCTATGGCGGTGGTGTCGAAAATGATGGCGGCGAGCATGATCGGGATGGTGGCAATCGCTGTCTGCCAGCAAGTGAAGTTAACGACATCAACACGTTCGCGCGAGTGCAGGTATTTGGCGCAGATGACGCCGATTCCCCAGCAAATGCCGCCGAGCACGGCGTAGACCTTGCCAATCAGCGAGGCGTGCAAATTCCACGGTTGCATGATCAGCAGCAGACCCGCCAGCGCCATGATGACGGCAAGCCAGTGCCAACCGCGGATGCGTTCACCGAGTGCCGGCCAGGCAATCACCAGCACCCAGAACGGCATGGTGAAAGTGAGCATCGATATCCTGCCCGGCTCGCCTCGAACCAGTCCGAGGTTGTTGAACAGGGTCAGCCCCGCCGTTTGCAAAAGTCCGATCACAATCAGCCATTTCCAGTGTTCTGGTCGCAGCGACGATTTCGACCAGAGCAAAAACGCAAACAAAAACAACGTGCCGAACACGAGGCGAACGGCCGTAGCGTCCAGCACGCTGGCGTAGCGCAGTGCAATCTTCGCTGTAATCCACGCGTATCCCCACAGCAGGATCAGTAGCACCATGACCAGCCAGGCACGCTGTGTTTCGCTGGCACGGCTCATCGGCCGTGCCGGTCTGCTGCTGTCACCGTTGAAAACGTCGTTGCCGGGCGCATGTCATTGAAATTGCCGCAAATAAAAATCCGGGCGAACAAACAGCAACGGCGGCTGACACTGGTGTGCAGCCGCCGCATGGTGTCGATTATTGTGTCCGGCGCTGTGACGGCTGCCGCAGGCAAACAACGCGTCGTAGAATAGGCGCATGGAAAACCCGCGCTTCGTACATCTGCGGTTGCATAGCGAGTACTCGATTTCGGACGGAATCGCGCGGATCAAGGCCGCATGCGCCAAAGCGGCGCAAGACATGATGCCGGCGCTGGCCCTGACTGACCTTGGCAATGTGTTCGGCATGGTCAAGTTCTACCAGGCCGCCCGCAGTCATGGATTGAAACCGGTCATTGGCTGCGATGTCTGGATCAGCGGCGAAAGGGTCGACCAACCGAGCCGCTTGTTGTTGCTGGTGCAAAGCCGCGCAGGCTATTTGCGGCTGTGCAGTTGGCTCACCCGCGCCTACCTGGAGAACCAGCAACGCGGCCGTGCCGAGTTGCGCCGCGACTGGTTTGCCGAAGACGGCACCGACGGGCTGATCGCACTTTCCGGCGGACCAATGGGCGACGTGGGTGAGGCGTTGCTCGCCGGCAACGACGCGGCGGCACAGTCGAATGCGCAACGCTGGGCGCAGTTGTTCGCGGACCGCTACTACCTGGAAGTGCAGCGTTCCGGCCAGGCCAATGCCGAAGCATTGGTGCGCCAGACGGTTGGGGTGGCGTCGCAACTACGTTTGCCGGTGGTGGCCACACACCCCATTCAATTCCTCAGCCGTGAAGAATTCCTGGCGCACGAAGCGCGTGTCTGCATCTCCGAAGGCTATGTGTTGTCCGATCAACGCCGGCCGCGACTCTACAGCGAAGAGCAGTACTTCAAGACCCAGGCGCAAATGGCCGAGTTGTTCGCCGATTTGCCGCAGGCGTTGGAGAACTCGGTGGAAATTGCGCGGCGCTGTAGTTTTGTTCTCGAGCTGGGCAAAGCCCGGCTGCCGCAATTTCCGACCCCCGGCGACATTCCACTTGAGGCGTATTTATCACAGCAGGCGGCGGCAGGACTCGAAGACCGCCTGGCGCAACTGTATCCGGACCCCGCCGAGCGTGCTGAGGCATTGCCGCGCTACCGCGAGCGGCTCGAGTTCGAAATCGAAACCATTGTGCAGATGGGATTCCCGGGATACTTCCTGATCGTTGCTGACTTCATCAATTGGGCCAAGAACAACGGTGTGCCGGTCGGGCCGGGACGCGGCTCGGGTGCCGGATCACTGGTGGCGTATTCACTCGGCATCACGGATCTCGATCCGCTGCAATACAACTTGCTGTTCGAGCGTTTCCTCAACCCCGAACGGGTATCGATGCCCGATTTCGATATCGACTTTTGCCAGGATGGCCGCGACCGCGTAATCGAGTACGTACGACAGAGATACGGCGGCGAGTCGGTTTCGCAGATCGCGACTTTCGGCACCATGGCGGCCAAGGCGGTGGTGCGCGATGTCGGCCGGGTCATGGAGTGGAGTTACGGGCGCACCGACGAGCTTGCCAAGCTTATTCCGTTTCAGCCGGGCAAACTCATTACGCTGCAGATGGCGCGCGAGATGGAGCCCAGACTCAAGGAGCGCGAACAGGCCGATGAGGAAACGCGCGAATTGCTGGCACTTGCCGAACAACTCGAAGGACTCGCGCGCAATGTCGGCATGCATGCCGGCGGCGTGCTGATCGCGCCGGGCAAGCTCAGTGACTTCTGCCCGTTGTACTGTGCTTCCGGTTCGGAGAGTGTCATCTCGCAGCTCGACAAGGACGACGTTGAGAAGATCGGGCTGGTCAAGTTCGATTTTCTCGGCTTGACGACGCTGACGATTCTTGACTGGACGCTGCGTTTCATTCGCCGTCTCGATCCGGAGTCCAAAATCAGACTCGAAGATCTGCCGCTCAATGACGCTGCGGCCTACAAGGTCTTCCACGCTGGCAACACCACTGCGGTGTTCCAGTTTGAATCGCGCGGCATGCGCGATCTGGTGCAGCGAGCCAGGCCGGACCGGTTCGAGGACATCGTCGCGCTGGTCGCACTATTCCGCCCCGGGCCGATGGATCTCATTCCGGACTTTGTCGAACGCAAGCATGGCCGCCAGCAGGTTTCCTATCCCGATCCGCGCGTCGAATCGATTCTGTCCGAGACCTACGGCATCATGGTCTATCAGGAGCAGGTCATGCAGATGGCGCAGATCATCGGCGGCTATTCGCTCGGCAGCGCCGATCTGCTGCGTCGCGCGATGGGCAAGAAAAAGCCCGACGAGATGGCCAAGCACCGCACCATATTTCTTGAAGGTGCGGCAAAGAACGGGTTGTCCGCGCACAAGGGCAACGAAATATTCGACTTGATGGAAAAGTTTGCCGGCTACGGCTTCAACAAGTCGCATGCCGCAGCCTATGCGCTGGTTGCTTACCAGACCGCGTACTTCAAGGCGCATCACCCGGCACCGTTCATGGCGGCCAACATGTCGGCGGTGATGGACGATACCGACAAGGTGCAACAGTTCTATGCGGACTCGCTTGCCAATGGCTTGAAAGTATTGCCGCCCGACATTCACCAATCCGAGTACCGTTTCGTGCCGGTCGACAGCAATTGCATCCGCTACGGTCTGGGTGCCGTGAAAGGTACCGGCGAGTCGGCGATTGAGCACATCATCGCCGCGCGCGCCGATGGCCCGTTCGCTGATCTGTTCGATTTCTGCCGCCGCGTCGATCGTCGCCTGGTTAACCGGCGCGTCATCGAGTCGTTGGTGCGCGCTGGCGCGTTTGATTCGGTTGACCCGCATCGTGCCCGCTTGTTTGCATCAGTAGGCGTTGCCATGGCGGCAGCCGAGCAGGAAGCCCGGTCGGCGTCGCAGGTCAGCCTGTTCGGTAACGACACTGCGCAGGTCGGCGGAGCGGCGCTGGTCGATGCGCCCGAGTGGGACGAACGGCTGCGCCTGCAAAACGAGAAACTGGCGCTTGGTTTTTACTACAGCGGCCACCCGTTCCGTTTCTATGAAAAGGAGTTTGCGTCGTTCGTCAGCACGCGACTCGACAAATTCCAACCGCCTTCGCCTGATGAAGGCGCGCGCCAGCAACTGTTGGCCGGTGTTGTTGAATCGCTGCGCATGCAACGAGCCGGCAACGGCCGCATGATGGTGATGGTGCTCTCCGATGGTACTGCCAGTCAGGAAGTCGTTCTTTACGACGAAGTTCTCGAACGGCACCGCTCTTTGGTCAAGGAGGACGCGGTGGTTCTCATCGAGGCGAAAGTGCGTTCATTCCGACGCGGCGGTGACAACGGTGATGCCAACGTGTTCGTGCGTATTTCCGCCGATCGCATCTATGATCTGGCCGGCGCGCGGGAACGCTTCGGCCGCGTGTTGCGTTTGGATATGAACGGTGCAGCCGACGCGCAAAGACTTCGGCAGATGCTCGAACCCTACCGCAACGGCAGCCTCCGAGTCTGCATTGCCTACACCAGCGCAAAGGCGCAAGCCGAGTTCGATCTTGGCGAGGACTGGAAAGTCCGGCCCGACGATGCACTGATATCGGAACTGGGCAGCTGGCTGGAACCGGGAAACGTGCAGGTCGTCTACCAGTAGTTCAACACCTGCGGCGCTGATTGCTTCTCCGGGGCCGATTGCTGTGTCGCGTGCTCGTCAACGTACATGGTTTGTCCCGTCGTGTGCGGGGTTCTATCAATCCAGGCGGCTCGTTTCACTCGGAGCGCTCGCCACACTTTTCAAAAAGAACAGCGACTGCTCGCTCAGGAAGCCCTCACGCGAGCAGAGGTAACCCTACCGCGCAAACTTCTGCATGTACTCAAGAATGCTTGCCATCTCTGCATCACTCGGAATCTCCACACCACGCCAGTTTCCTTTTCGCAAATTCCGCATGTTCGTTTCCATGCGTGACGTCACCGCCTCCCATTCTGAAGCGCTATGGAGTTTGGGCGACGGTTCTGCGTGGCACTGGGTGCAGTACCGACTGACCAACTTCGCGCCACGTGAATCCCGTTCGGGCAGAGGCGTTGTGACCTGCCCGCCAGCCATAGGGCCGCCCCACATCCAGCCCATGCCGCGCATCGTCTGCATGTTTCGATACATGTCTTGCCAGTGTTTCTGAAGGAGCGTCCGTCTTTCGCCCGGTTCTGGGGTCGACCATATCGATGCCATCTCATCGTGCATTCGCTGCATGTACTGCTGCATCTGCGAGCGGTATTGCTCAGCATCGACGTCGGGCGGAAGTTCCCAGCCGCCCCCAGGCCCGCCCACCATCGGACAGCCCATCATCCAGTCGCCGTGGTAACGCCAGCTCATCATTCCCCGCCCCATCATTCCTGGGCCCATTTCTCGACCCCATGTCATCCACGGCATTGATTGCATTTCCTGCATGTACTCCAGCATCGACTGCCAGTTTTGCTGCATTAGTCTCTGCTGCGACTGTGCCCCCTGCGTGTTGCCGAGTGCGTCGAGTTGTTCCTGCGACGCGCGAATCTGGCGTTGGAAACTTTGAATCTCGGCATTGCTGGGGGCGGAGTTAGTGTCGCTATCTTCTAATGCGCAGCCGGGCAGGCCAGAGATCATCAGCCCGAGAACAACCGGGACTAGATTTCTTGAAAGCACCTCGCGGGCGGTCATGTTTCCTCCTTACTTGAAAATCGACTAATCAAGTAAATTCGAATAGATAGGGTCAGCTCACTCCACACGCTATTTCCTGTAAGCGAGCTTTTCGTAGGCGAGTGCGCTTGTGAAAACACCGACGGCACCTAAAGCACCGGCCAGCAAACCCACGTGCAGTAAGCCGGCCAAATCGATGATCACAAGAAACATGTGAAACCACGTCCAGCAAAATCCAAAGACTCCGAAAGCGAAGAAGGCAGCTCGCGCCCAGGTGTGTTCGAAAGCCGGTCCTGCGCGGAAGACCACATACATCCCCCCAACCCACAGCCCGAGACCAGCGAGCAACGCGAACTGCAGTGCGTTGGTCGGGACGAACAACAGACTCGACGCTGGACCAACAAGGTCGTCAAGTAAATGTGCTCCCAGCGAATGAACCGCCACGAATCCAAAAGCCACCAGTAGAACAGCCAGCCACGGCATCGGCATTCGCTGACCTGACTGTGGTACATCGCGTCCCACCGCCAGGCCAATGAGCCATCCGGCGACCACCCACGGAACCAGATCCACGACGCCGTTCAGGAGCTCCGCACGAAGCGTCGTCCCGAGAAACGCCCAGCCGCCGAGGAATCCGAACGCCCACACGACACCGAATGACGCTCCGAATGCCATTCCTTTGAGGCTGCCGCGTCCCGGCCAGCGCTGCTGCACAACGTTGAAAAGCACTGCAATGCCGACGAGCGCCACCGTGACGTAGCCCACCATCGCGAGCTTGCGTACTCCGGCGGTAAAGAACCAGCTACGCTCAAGTTCGCTTGTAAGGCTCTCTGGCGGATAATAATCGAGACTGGGAAAGACTAGTCGGATCAGTCCCCAGCCGACGATCATTCCGATGACCACAGCAGTGACGCGGACAATGTCACGTTTCTTCCACATGGTTCCTGTCTAGTCGGTTGCGCCACGTAGCTACAATTAGACGACATGATATACGTCGCTACGTATTCCAACATGCCTCTTTGATTATCAAAAAGGGCACTGACCCTTATAACTACGCGCCATCGTCAATGCCTGAACTGGCGTTCGCGAGATTCGAAATTCGGTATCCTTGTCATTTGTTGTCTCGATTCTGGATTTAAGGGCTTTTGCCGTGCATACGCATCAAATGGACCGTTACTCACATGACCACGTTTTCAATCAGGACGCGCGCCGAGCGGGTGAGAAGCGCACGCTGATCGTTGTGATCATCACCGCGGTGATGATGGTGGTCGAGATTGCCGCCGGGCTGATCTATGGCTCGATGGCGTTGCTCGCCGGCGGGCCTAGCCATTTTTCGTCGCCTGCCGGCGGGGCGGATAACGTCAGCAGGAATGCCTCGAGCTGGCGCAAATCGCGGTCGCGCAGATTCAGTGGTTTCGCCTCGTTGTGACCGATCATCGCAAGCGGTGCTGCATTGTAGTGTTCGAGAACTTCGAACAGGGTCGCGATCTGTCCCTGGTGCATGTATGGCGCGGTGTTCTCGAGGTTGCGTAATGATGGCGTGCGAAACGCACCGATCAGTTCCGGCCCACTGCGAACGTACTCCAGTTCCGGGCAGTTCCTGCGCGAATCGTCGCTGTACGGGCCGTTGCAGGAAAACTCATTGTTGGTAACCTCGCGTACGCCGGCAACGCGTCCTTTGTCGGGCAACTTTCCTGGATAAGAAATCACGCCCGTGTTATGAAATTCATTATTGGTGAACAACGGACCGTTGTGGCACTGCGTGCAGTTCGCAGCACCGATAAACAACTGCAGACCAACAATCTCGTCATCCGTAAACAGATCGGCTTGTTTCGCCGTGTCGCCTGCGATCACGGCAGCAACGTAGTTGTCGAATCGCGACGGACCCGGCAGCAGCTTGCGTTCGTAGGCGGCAATCACTTTGCCAACGTTGGCGAACGCCATGTTTACGGCTTGCGCGTTGCGGGGATCAGGCGGTTGACCGAAGAGCTTGAGATAGGTTGCGCGGTAGGTTGGGTCATTAACGACCAGGTCAACAATATAGTTTCTGTCACTGCCGTGCTCATTCGGATCCTCCAATGGCGATAGCGCTTGCGACCACTGGCTGTCGCGCCGGCCGTCCCAATACAGCCAGGGGCTGTAGGCGGTACCCACAATGCTCTGCGTATTGCGCTTCGAAGTGCC
>JBFKXV010000060.1:0-9421 GCA_041637935.1 Burkholderiales bacterium
CAGCCGTGAGGCACGAACCGCCTGGCAGCGACGGCATGCGATAGAAACCCTTCACCGCAAAGGCACGAAGACGCAAAGTCACACAAAAAAATACCAGTTCATGTCCTTCCTGCTTGCTGTTACTTGGTGCCCTTGGTGTCTTGGTGGTGAAGATTGTTGTTGCGTACGGCTAAGTGAGCGCCTGAAGATTCATTCGTCGCCACAGAAAAGCCGGAAGAACCATAAATATCGGGTCGAATACGAAAATTGAGTCGAACGCTAGTAAGGTAATCCGACATAGTTCTCTGCGAGCATGGTCTGCGCTGCGTGGGACTCGAACAGGTATTCCAGTTCTGCTTGCTGGAGTTTGGCACTGATGTCGCCGTGTTCGGGTAACCGGTGCAGCAACGTTGTCATCCACCACGAAAACCGCTCGGCTTTCCATACTCGCGCCAACGCCCGGCGAGAATACTCGCCAAGTTCGGAGTCATCTCCAGAGTTGTAGAAATCGAGCAGGGCGGTAGACAGGTAGTGAATGTCGCTGGCAGCGAGGTTCAGACCTTTTGCCCCTGTAGGCGGAACGATATGCGCTGCATCGCCTGCCAGAAACAGTGAACCGAAGCGCATTGGTTCGGCGACGAAGCTGCGCAGCGGTGCGATGCTTTTTTCAATGGCAGGGCCGGTCACCAGTGCGGCTGCAGTCTCGGGGTCGAGCCGTTCCTTGAGTTCCGACCAGAAACGATCGTCGGGCCATTGTTCGATACTATCGGATAGTGAGCACTGCACGTAACAGCGCGTGCGGGTGTGCGAGCGCATACTGCACAGGGCAAAGCCGCGCCGGTCATTGACGTAGATGAGTTCTTCGGAAACCGGTGGCGTTTCGGACAGCAAGCCGATCCAGCCGAACGGATAGACTTTTTCGTAGGTCCCTATCGCATTGTTCGGCACACTGGCACGACAGATGCCATGAAAACCATCGCAGCCGGCAATGAAGTCGCAGTCAATCTCGTGCGCCTGACCGTTGTGCCGGTAACTAACCCGTGGACGCTTGGTGTCGAAGTCAGAGATCTCGACATCCAGCGCTTCGTAAACAGTAGTCGCGCCACTTGCTTCTCGCGCCGACATCAGATCCCGGGTGATTTCGGTTTGACCATAGACAACGACTTTCTTGCCGCCGGTCAGTTGCGCCAGATCGATCCGATGGCGTTGCCCCGAAAAAGAAACATCGAATCCGGTATGGACCATGCCCTCTTGACGAAGCCGACCGCTGACTCCGGCTCGATCGAGCAAATTCACTGTGCCCTCTTCGAGCACGCCGGCGCGAACACGTCCGAGCACGTAGTCGCGGCTGCGCTGCTCGAGAATGATTGTGTCAATGCCGGCCAGATGAAGCAGCTGACCGAGCAGCAGACCGGAAGGCCCCGACCCGATGATCGCAACCTGCGTTCGCATACCGCCGTCCTCGTGATTCGAGCTCAACCAGAAGCGTAATGGCACTGCGTCTACTTGCCAATGGACAGTCACGTATTTGGGTATGACGATCGAGGCATGCGTACGTGTGGCGGCCCGGTGCGGGTCCATGCGGGTATTGTTCGGGGCTGTCCGCCTATAATCCGGCATAGATTGGATGTCCCGGCCTTGCACCGGTAACAAGTCGCGCAGAAGCAGAGAATGATTGGCCGGTTTGGCGCTGCGGTCTGACTCTGCATAATTGGCGAGCGGATTGGATCGAGCAAGTCAAGCGGACGGCAGGAGTGGGGAGGATGGAGTCGATTCTGCAACTATACGGACTGGCCATGGTGGTATTGCCGGTCTACGGATTCGTTTCGCTGCGCAAGAGAATTCGCCATCAGGGCATGAAAAAAAGTGCCGCTTTGTTGCGTTATATGGGCGTCGTTGTTGCTCCGATCGCGGGATACGCATGCCTGTTCGGACTGGCACTGGGCGTTGAAGCGGTAACACCGTTTAACCCAATCTCGGAAGAGGCTGCGAGAAGTTTCGTGTTGGCTATCGTTCTGGGGGTGTTGGTGTGGTTGCTGGCGACAACGGTATTCTCGTTGGGTCTGTTGTTTGTGCACGATCCCCGCAAGGCCGACCTGCAGAGACATTGAATTGATGGTGAGCGGTAAGAATCAGACACAAGGCGACCTCGACTCGCGGCTGCGAATTGTCGGGTTCGAGCCTTCCCATGCCGAAGCTTTTCGTGATCTGAACCTCGACTGGATAGAAGAATTCTTCATTGTCGAGGAACTCGATCGCGGGCATCTTCACTTCCCTCAGGAGAGCTTTGTCGATACCGGCGGGGCAATCCTTATCGCGGAGTTGGACGGGCGTGTCATCGGCTGCTGTGCGTTGCTGAAGCACGACGACAGTGTCTACGAGGTGTCGAAAATGGCAGTCAGGCGCGAGTACCGGGGGGCAGGAATTGGAAAACGACTGCTGCGCGCGGTGATCGAGCACGCCCGCTCGATCGGTGCGCAGCGTCTGGAAATTATTTCCAGTACTCGTCTGCCGCCTGCAATCGAACTCTACAAACAAGCAGGCTTTGTCGAGGTGCCGCTCGAGAGTGACGTTTACGCGCGCGGCAATATCGCTCTCGAACTGCGGTTTCCCGCGAAAGGTTGATATTGAAGCAGTTTGATATCGAGGCAGGTTGATATCGAGCCAAGTTGATATAGGGCATACTTCTTCACTGAATTTTCGTCAGACCGCCACTTATCAGATTGCCAATTAATGGAACAGACTGGCACACGGCACCGGATCATCAAAAAGGCACACTTCGCGCGATGGATCCTCTTGATTGGTAGCGCCGCCATCGTCGGATTCGGTCTGCTGAGTTGGGCGACCACAAACTATCTGGATCAGCTCGAGCAGCTGTCGCAGATGGATCCGGCACTGGCTGCGCAACGTGTCTCGTCGGTGGTTCGGGCGGTGTTTATTGCCTCAATTGTGGTTGCCCTGTCAGTCGGATCATTTATCGCCTGGTATGGCTATCAAGCGGTGCGAAGTGAGTGTTTTCCGCCGCCCGGCTCATGGCTTATCGAGGGGCGGCCAGTTTACAGTGGCGCCAAGGCGCGCTGGCGTGGTTGGTTGCAAATTATCCTTGGCATGCTGTTGGCTGGCGTGGCTTGTGCCGCGGTCTATCGCAGCTGGTCGTTGTTGCCATGAAGGTCGTCGAACGCTGAGCTGTAATTGGCGGGGCGCGATGGCTTGTTTGAAATCATGCCTGCAAAATCCGGATAGTCGGCAGAACTTGTGCTATGTAAACTGGCGTCCGTTGATTGCAATAATGAAAGGTGGTCGAGGAAATGACTGCTGCCCAGCGCGAGCCAGACATGACTACCGGGGTTGACGAACCGATCGTTCGCGCCTGCAGGTTGATCGAACAGTCTGACCCGGCACCCTCTCTCGATGTGCTGGCCGCCGAAGCGGGTATGAGCCGCTATCGCTTCTACCGGATGTTCATTCGAGCGTTAGGTGTTACTCCAAAAGCATATTCACTGGCGCTGCGGCGCGAACGGTTGCAGAAGTCGCTGCACGAGGCGTCGGGCGTGGCGGAAGCGGTCTTCAACGCCGGTTTCGGTTCGGGTAGTCGTGTCTATGAGAAACCGGATGCTTTGCTGGGAATGACGCCGGGCGCCTATCGCAAAGGCGCGCCAGGCGTGCGCATACGATCGGCTATCGCGCGCAGTGCACTTGGGCTGCTGATGGTGGCAGCGAGCGCCAAAGGCGTGTGCATGATCGAGTTCGGTGAGTCGCGATCCGAACTGCACGCAAGGCTTCGCCAACGATTTTCCGAAGCGGTCCTCGAGCCTGGCGATGAAAGTATCGATCGATGGCTGCAGCGCGTTATCGATTATCTGCGCATGCCGGCAGGGTCGTTGGACTTGCCGCTCGATGTACAGGGAACGGCATTTCAGCAGCAGGTCTGGCACGTGCTGCAGGGCGTGCCTGCCGGGCAGACGGTGACCTACGCACAAGTAGCGGATAGAGTCGGCAAGCCGAATGCGGTCCGCGCAGTTGCGCGTGCCATCGCGTCGAATCGCCTTGCCGTGGCAATTCCATGCCACCGGGTAATTGGCAGTGATGGAGAACTACGCGGCTACCGCTGGGGTCTGGAGCGAAAAGAACAGCTACTGGATCGCGAACGCGAAGCCAGCGTCAAAGTGCACGGACGCAAGCCGCGTTGAGATCAGCACGGTAGCGAGCTGGCGTTTAGTCGTCATCCGCCAGTAAAGGGTCAACGTGTTGGCGAAACCACGATGGTAGTTTGGCGCCGCGGGTTTTCGACCGGAGGGTTCCCTTCCGGTCAATGACGAACGCCGTCGGCGTTGCGTATACTTTCTGAAATCCACTCTGCTCGAGTTCATCCGTCATCAACCCGTCAAGGTTGTAGATACCCAGCATGCGTTCGACTCGCGCGCGGTCTTCGAGACGGTCCACGCCCACCATGATGACGGTGAAGCCCTTGTCGCGGTTTTGTTCCAGGTAGGTTTCGATATTGCCAATTTCGTACGCGCAGAACTTGCAGTAACTGGAATAGAAATTGATCAGAACGACGGTTCCGCGCATCGCTGCCAGATCAAAAGCCTTACCAGAGAAAAGCGTGCCTTTCAGGCCGGGTGCCGCTTCACCGATTTGCGGCACCGCATGCGCGCTGCTACTCACAGCGAACAACAAAATCAATGCGAACTTGGCGAGTACAGAGTGCATGACATGAGCTTTGTGAAAAGATCGATCGACAAATGGAAATCGTTCTGGTGTTGAAACATTGCTTGCCATTAGCGTTGTGAAAACGTTGGCGCGATACATTGCGTTGCAATCATCGACACCGATAACGTGGGCCGGGGTTCAATCGATAGATTTGGAATCCATCAGGCCCTTGTCGAGCAACGAGCGAAAGACGTTGTGTGTTTGCGTGATGCCTTCATCGAGCGGCATCTGGCCGTAGTCGCCGAGAAATTCCCGCAAAGGCTCATCCGACAAAGCCATCGGAAACGGCAGCGCCGGTCCGTTCGCAGTTATGTTCGAACCAGGAGCGACTTTCTTCAATACCTCGAGCGACTCTTCAACCGTCGAGGCGATGCCGTTGATGTCGAAAACAACGGCCTGGTCGCGCGGCTTCGAGACTGCCTTGATGAAGGCACTGGCCACTTCGCCGGCGTGCAGCCACGACACGGGGCCGGTGAACGGTATGGTGTAGGGCTTGCCGGCCGCGGCAGCCAAAATGGCGACGGTCGTCTTGGAGGTCATGCCCTGGTCGCGGCCGATTCCGTAAACCACGCCGGGGCGCATTCCAACACTGGGAACACCCCAGTCCTGCAGATAACATCGTGCCGTTTGTTCATTACAGAACTTGTAGGCTCCATACAAAGTGGGCAGCGTTTTGGCATCGAAAACGCCATGCGCCGCGATGGAGCTGGCATAACTGAGGCGCGAGATCTTGTGCTTGCGAGCCGCTTCGAACACATTGACGGTGCCGACGACATTGACCCTGGCACCAGCGATGGGGTCGGCTTTACAAAACGGGACCTGCAAGGCAGCCAGATGAATGATCGATTTCGCCTTGCTCACTTCCATCGCTTTCATCATTGTGCTCGGCTCGGAAATGTCGCCGGCAAGCCACTTCACCAGCCCGAGTTCCGAATCGGACATCAGCAGTTTGGGGCGCCGTGTGTCTTTTTGCAGGTCGAGAGCAAACACGGGTACCTGCGCATCGACCAGCAGTGAAAGCACCCAGCTGCCGATGCAGCCACCGGCGCCAGTCAGCAGAACCGGCCCATCGAAGTCTCCCGCGTTCACTTTGTAACTATTGTGCATCGGCTTGCTGTTCCTTAATTTCTAAAACAATTGCGGTATCCCGAACTTGACCGCCGGATCAAGTCTCCATCGGCAGTTCGGGGTCGGCGGCCCATTCGGTCAGCGACGCATCATAGACCTTGACGTTGTTATAGCCGAGCATCTCGAGAGCCAGTGCGACACTGGTGGCTGCGATGCCACCGCCGCAATAAGTGATGACTTCCGGCTTGCGCATTGCGTTCGCAAACATGCGTCGCAATTCGTCCTCGCCCTTGAACGTATTATCGTCATTCACATGGTTCAAGGCCGGAATGCTGATGCTGCCAGTGATATGGCCGCGGCGTCCGTAATTCACGCCGCCGGTTCCAGCGTGTTGTTCAGGCCGCAAGGCGTTAATGGTACAGGTATCAGCGGCATTGATGGCCGCCAGGACGTCGTCGCGCGTCGCAACCATTTGCAGATTTGGTTCGCGTTCCGAAAACCGGCCGACAGGGCGCGCTTGCGCAGGTCCGGTTTCGATGGCACGTCCCTCTGCTTGCCATTTCTGAAAACCGCCGTCGAGAACGGCAGCTTGCTCGTGCCCGAACACCCGTAGCATCCACCACAATCGCGTCGCCCACCAGTGACTCGTAGTGGAGTACGTGACTACAAAGCTGTCATCGGACACGCCGTAGCGCGACATTGCATCGGCGAATGTCCGTGCGTCGGGCAGCATGAAATGCAATTGCGGGTCGGGCGTGGAAAGTTCGTGTTCAATGTCGACGAAAACGGCATGCGGAATGTGGCCCTTTTCGAAGTCCTCACGCGCGGGAACAACGTCATATCGCGATAAGTCCGGCCGCGGCGGCAAAAGAGTAGATGGGTCCAGAATTCGCACCTTGGGATCATCAAGATGCGCGGATAACCACTCGGTGCTGACCAGAAAGCGGGGATAAGTTTGTGTCTTGTTCATGGCTATTTTCCAAAGTGTATGCGAAAAACCGGATCGGCCATCAAAAGTGACCGCGAATGTTCACCAGCAGGAACTGGCCGCCGGCATCGATCTCGCCTGCAACGAACGGTTCGAAGTTCGCTTCCAGTTTGAGCCAGCGGTATTCCAGGCCGGCGCTGATCTTCCTGGAAACGTATACGTCGGCGCCGAACAGCAGCTGGTATCCGGGTTCTCGTTGGGTTTCATCAACACCCCCGCCGGTTCCGTTGACGCTCAGATTGGTTGCGTAGTAGCCGATCCCGCCGCCAGCGTACAGGTCGACTGCTTGGAGCGGCGCTACGAACTTGATAACCACGCCCAAACCGCTGCTCTCGAGATCGGTGCGCGCGTCCGCGCTGCCCAAAATGCCGGGCGAAATGCTGGCCGGTGTCGAAAAGTCCTGGCTCCAGCCGAGAAAATCGGCCTCGAGAGCGACATTTGGCGACACGCGGTAACCGCCACTGAAAAAGAGTGCAGCGCCGGCATCCTCGCCATTCAGTTGCGAATTGTCCTCTTCGACGTGCGCGCCGAAGCCGCCGCCGATGTACCAGCGCCCGATACGGTCTTTGCCGGCAGAGGCTTGCGCGATGGCAGAACAGGGGAGGCTGAAACCGGAGATGGCGAGCAGCGTGATCGCTGTTCCCCGTATAAGGTCGTTCATTGGCGCATACCTCGAGTCATATCGAGACCGGGTTTTCGGATTTCGCGTGACCAGGAACGATCTCTGCCGGGCGCGCAGACATGGCCGGCGCCTTCAAAGGCGTCGCGCCAGCCGGCGCGAGCGGATCTAAACCGAACAGCTTTTGGAGACAACCGCATTCAAAAAACACAGTAAAAACGAATACTTGGTAAACGCACGCGTTACTTCGCCACGCTAATGTAAGCAGGGGGGTTCAAGCGACAGCGCGTATGCTGCATGATTATCCAACTCGGTAAGCTGTGGGATAGAACCAATGAATAATGATACCGCGTACCTTGACGCGCTCTACAACAACCGGGCTGCTGTTGCCGATTTCCAGGACTATCTCGACCGTTGGGCGGAGATATCAGATGCCACCCGCCGTTCGATGAATGACCGGTGCGAGAAGGACGTCCCCTACGGCGACGACATCATGGAAACGATGGATGTGTTCTCGCCGAAAGGACCAAGCAAGGCGCTGCTGATGTTCGTGCATGGTGGTTATTGGCGCTCACTCGACAAGTCACAGCATGGGTTTGTGGCGGCCCCGTTTGTCGATGCCGGCGTCGCGGTGGCGGCAATCAACTATTCGCTTTGTCCCACAGTAGCAATGGAACGCATTGTCAGGCAGATGATCGCGGCAAGTGTATTTCTGTATCGCAACGCATCGGATTTCGGTTTTCCGAAGAAACGAATGTTCGTTGCCGGTCACTCCGCCGGTGGCCACCTGGCAGCAATGGCGCTGGCCTGCTTGTGGCCGCAGGTAGCGCCGGGACTTCCGCGAACACTCTTCCAGGGAGCGCTGTCAATTAGCGGATTATATGACTTGCGTGTTCTCACCTCGATACCGTCAATCAATGATGATCTGAGGATGACCCGGGATTCAGCGATCAGACTCAGTCCGGCGCTAATGGAACCACCGGCAAATGCGCCGCTGTCTATCGCAGTGGGTGGCCGGGAAATCGGCGGGTTCAAGGACCAGCACAGAATCATCGCACAGGCGTGGCCCCGGAATATCGCAGCCGATGTGCCATGCCCCGAGGATAACCATTTCAGTATTCTGGAAAAATTCGCCGACGGGCAAAGTGAGTTGTATTGCGCATGCATGCGCATGATGGGGGTGTAAGGCGCATGCATGCGCATGATGGATCTGCAAGGCGGATTTTGCTTGTTGCACGGATGCGCATTTTACTGGTTAAATAACCAGTATTATGGAAAACCCTCGACGCGACGGCTTGCACCTGACGGACGTTCCCGGGCAACAAGCTGATCCTGGACAAAAATCGGATCTGAGAACCGGTGTTGATTTGAGAACCGATATTGATTTGAGAACCGATGGCCGGCAGCGGCACAAGGGACGTGGCAGTGGAATCAACCCGGAGGGTCGATTCGAGCAAATCGAGAGGCAGCGCGTTGATGACGGATGGGCGACGCCGGAGGCCGAAGAGCGCGTCGTCTTGAAGACGCAGACCCGCGTTGAACATGCGAAATCGATTATTTCGCGCAACAACTCCCCGGACGTGCCGTTCAATTACTCTATCAACCCTTACCGTGGTTGCGAACACGGCTGTACCTATTGTTTTGCGCGCCCAACGCACGCGTATCTGAATTTGTCTCCCGGACTGGATTTTGAAACGCAACTGATTGCGAAGGTCAATGCCGCGCAATGTCTGGAGCGCGAGCTGTCGTCGCCGCGTTACAAATGTGAGACGATTGCATTGGGTACGAATACGGATCCCTATCAACCGGTCGAGCGCAAGCATAAAATTACCCGCTCGTTACTCGAGGTTGCCGCACGTTACAGTCAGCCAGTTGGAATTGTCACCAAGAACGCACTGGTAGAACGCGATCTCGATATTCTGGCGCCGATGGCGCGACGTGGACTGGCGGCTGTGTATTTGTCGATTACCACGCTCGATCATCAGTTGGCGCGCCGCATGGAGCCGCGCGCGTCTGCGCCATCGCGGCGAATCGAGGCGATTCGCAGATTGAGC
>JBFKXV010000061.1:0-9296 GCA_041637935.1 Burkholderiales bacterium
CTCGTTACATGTCACCCGAGCAAGTGTCCGGCCGTCCGACCGACCACCGCTCGGACATTTTTTCGCTCGGCACGGTGCTCTATGAAATGCTCACCGGTTCGAAACTGTACGCCGGTGGTGACCCCTCGGAGGTCATGTATAACGTCGTCAACCTGCAGCCGGTGCCGCCCAGTTACATCAATCGCCAGATCCCGCCAATGCTGGACCTTGTGGTGGCAAAGGCACTACAGAAAGACCCCGATGCGCGTTACCAGGATACACACCAGTTTGCCAGCGACCTGCGGACCTGCCTGATCGAATTGACCGCCGCGACTGCCGACGCGGACGCAACAGCAGATACAGCGCCACTGGGCACCGAGCAAACGCTGGCAGGCGCTGCCAGCGTTGCAAGTGAGGACGTCGCGACACTGCCGGCAAGCGAACCGCCGCCAAACGGCGAAACAGTCAAGCTCCCCACTTCAATGACCAGGTCGCGCCTGCGCACACCGACCATCATGGTCGATGCCAACACGCGCCTGCCAGTATCGCGCGGATTCGACTGCGACGCTGCTTTGGAAAGACTGATCGATCCGACGCCGAAAGACCGTGCGCGATTGGTTCGCCAGCCGAAGTCTCCGGGGTTCTTCAAGCGCGCGCTTGGCGACAGTGAACTGCGGATACTCGCTGTCATCGTGCTCATCTCGGTGGCGGTCTCGTTGCTGATTGCCACCTATTGATCGGTCACTTACTGTGACCTGCCTGTGAATCCTGGAAGACCGGCTTGAAACGTGCAGAACTGGCGGTGAACCGCGTGCGATCCATCACGCCGCTTCATAGAGCAGGCCACCTGCAAAGATCACTGCTGTCTTGACGCGCTTATCGGGGATGAGTTCCGTTATCGCGGCACGGTAGCTTTCGAGCTGCTTGAGGTACGGCCTTGCTGCCGTTGCCAAATCATCAGCACTCGCCGCATCGCCGGTTTTGTAGTCAAGTACCCATACTTCCTCGTCAAACTCCACGACACGATCAATGCGCCGAAGCTCGCCGTCGGCCGACACGTACGGCAGCTCGTTGAATGCCTGCCGGTACTGGCTGGGATCGAAAAAATGTGACAGCGACGGTTCATCAAGGATGCTGCGTGCCGCTTTCCACAGGGCGTCGAATTCGGCATCTGACACGCCCAGGGATTGACGCAAGAAATCTCGATCACCCGTTTGCGAAGGCGGTACACACCTCTCCAGCACTGCATGCACCAAGGTTCCCCGGCGCCGGCGCGGGTCAACCGGGTCGTCGCTTCGAGAACCGATGTGCAGCGGCTTGCGCAGTGAATCAAACTCTCTGGCGTCTATCACGGAAGGCAGGCTTGATGATGCCACCACATCCGCTTCTGGCACCTGCGGTAAGTCCGTCTTGACATTGTTGGCGCCGAGCGCATTGTCGTGCGCGCCGAGCGCCGTGGCAATTTTTGCATACCAGCTTTCACCACGGTCGACCGTTTCACAACCACTTGCAATGAACGCCTGCTGCGCCCGAGTCATCGCCACGTAGAGGAGATTGACGTCTTCCTGGGCGGCGAGTGCGGCTTCCTGTTCGAATAGCCGCGCCCGGCTCTCGCCACGCTCGTCCTTGCGACTGTAGAGCGAAAAATGCGCTGGGGCTGCAGCTTCTGGCGGCCAGTCGACCAACACGTCATAGCTGTCGGCGCGTGCCACACCGCTATTGGCATCAAGTAGCCATACCACCGGCGCTTCCAACCCCTTTACCCCGTGCGCGGTGAGAATTCGCACCGCGTTTGCGTCCTCGGCAGCAATGCCGACATCGGGCGTTTCATCAGCGGTGGCGCCCCGCATGTTTGCCAGCTCATGGAGAAAACCTTGCAGGCTCGGATAACGTCCGGAATCCGTCGCTAGCGCGACTTCCATGAACGCATTCAAGTTGGCCGCGACAGAAGCCTGCATCGGCGTCGGTACCGACGATTCGTACCTGCCTATGACGCCGGCATCAAAGTAAATACGATCGAGCAGATCGTGCACCGGCATGACATCAACCAGTTTCATCCAGGCGCTGAGCAACTTGTGCGCGCGCCGCAAAGGCGCGCCGGCACGGCCTTCGTGCACCAGGTGTTGTAGCCGCTGCCACCAGGAACTTCCTTCAGCGTCACTGACTGCCAGCAGATCCGCGTCGCTGACGGAAAAAACCGGCGAGCGCAGCGCGCATGCCAAATGGATGTCTGCAAACGGAATGACCAAAAACTGCAACAAAGACGTCAGGTCAGCAGCTTCCAATGTGTCGAGCAAACCGCCCTGACGGGAGCTGATGTACGGAATTTGCGCGTGGCGCAATGACCTTTCGTATGTATCCAGATGCGTGCGCCGTCGAACCAGCAGGTAAATGTCTTCGAACCGCAGCGGGCGCAGTTCATCGCCATCAGTGATTTGCCAGCGGCCCACCATCTGCCCGATCCGCTCGGCGAGCTCATCCGCTTCCCGCACGCGGCGGCGATCCATGACGTCCGCGCGCGGCGAATCGAGCGGATTACGCCAGCGCTCCGATTGCGCTTGTTGCGCCGCATCGGCACCGAACAGCGGCAGCAATTGCACTGTTCCCGGTAACTTCACACGGTGGGCAACATGTTTCGGGAAACCTTCGTCCACGCCGCTGAACAGCGTGTTGACGACCGAAATTACAGCTGGCGCATTGCGGCGCGTGACATTTTGCTCCAGCGCCCGCGCGCCGTAATGCTGCTGCAAATAACCGCGCGCGATATCGAAAAGTCGCGGCTCAGCGCGGCGAAAACGATAGATCGATTGCTTCGGATCTCCAACGAGAAACACGTGCGGTCGCGACTGCACCTCGGCGGACGCCTCCAGCCACGTTCTGAGGATCTGCCATTGCAACGGATTGGTGTCCTGAAATTCGTCAAGCAGAATGTGTTTATAGCGTGCATCGAGCCGGTATTGCATGTACTCGGCATAGTCGCTGGTGGTCAGAAGCGACCAGGTGCGCCACTCCACATCGGTATAGTCGATCAGGCCGCGCTCACGCTTGATCGACTGATAGCGTTCAAGCAATTCGTTGCCGCATCGTAGAGCGGCTTCGTTAAGACGATAGACGAACTGCTCGACGCGCTTGGCCCGAACCTCTGCCAGCTCGTGACAAATAGTGGCATGCAAGGCAAGCAGTCTTTGCTGCCCATCCGCGCCAAGCCGTTGTTCCGTCTTGCTATTGGCTTTGCGCGCACGCGGCTTGCCATCGAGTCTGAACAGGACCGAGCAGATCGGCTCGAAGCGCGCGGCAACAGATTGTTCCTCGCAAGCGACCCGCAGTTTCGCCGCGAGACCGACATCGGTATCGGTTGCATTGCGCTCGAGCAAATCCGCATATTCCAGAATCTCGCCGTTGAACGCCCCGTCACGAAACAGGGTTGTGACGACGTCCTCATCCGGTGCTACCGGCATTTGTAATCGCATATCCTGCAGTGCCGAGGTAACAGGATCCTCCGACTTTGAGGTATAGGCCCACCAGTCGGCGCGTTTGGCGAGAAAGTTCGTCAGCAGGCTGCGCGTATTCTCCAGTCCGTACGATTCAAACAACCAGTTGAGTGCGTGCGCGACGGGGCTGTCCGGGTTGTGCTGCAACGCTTCGGCAAAGCTTTCCCACGCGTTGCCGATGAGCGGGAAAGTTCGCTCGACCAGATTTGTGCCACTGGCAGCGCCGGCAGCGAGCGGGGCACGTTTCAACAGCTGCAAGAACCAACCATGAAACGTGTTGATCGTGATACCCGGCTGATCGACCAGGAAATCCTCGAACAACGCGCGTGCGCGCGGGATCAGATCGTCGATTTGTTCTTCAACCAACTCTCGATCACGCAAAAATCGCCTGACCTCGTCATCACCCGCTGTCGCAAGCAAATGCAACCATTCGTGCAAGCGTGCCTGCATTTCCTGCGCTGCCTTGCGGGTAAAGGTGATTGCCAGAATTTCCGATGGACGCACGCCGGCTAACATCAACCGAATAACCCGTGACACCAGCAACCAGGTCTTTCCGGAGCCGGCGCACGCTTCTATGACGACCGAATTTTCGGGATTTAGCGCGATTGCGTTGAGCTCGCGTATTTTCTGTTCGGTACTCATGGCCAGTACGGCTTGCGGCACAAGCCGATCATTTCACAACGCTGACAGACAGATTCGATTCCCTGGGCCGGCAGTGGTGCGCCATGGCGCAGTCGTGTGTAAATCTCCGCCAGGCGCTCTATCGCTTTGCCAATATCGCCGAACGCCTCGGCATCCAACGCGACGACTTGCGCCTGTTGGCCATCCAGCGAGAGAAAAAAGGCTTCGCGCGTTCGCTCGCCCACCAGCGCGGCGTAAACCGGCAGCTGTACGTCTTCTCCGGGCTCACGCATCGACCTGCGTAAATCGGCGGCAGCGCGCGTCTTGTAGTCCACCACCGCCAAGTCACTCACTTGCTTTGTTTCACGTGCATCGATGCGGTCGAGCCGGCCCTCAATGTGAAGCGATGCACCGTCGGCCAATGTTATGGCAATGGTGCGTTTGCTCTCTGCCGCATGAAAGCGCCATCCCTGGTTTTCTCTCTCGATCTGCCAGTCGAGATAGGCAGGGATCGTGGCGCGCCAGCGCAGCGCCCAGGCATGCCCCAAGTAACTGCCTCGCGTTGCCCGGCGAAACACCTGGTCCGATATGTCCTGCAGTTTGGCTTCGAGTTCGCCGCGATCGACATTGGCGCAAACCGGGAAGCATTCATGAAACCGGCGCAAAGCGCGATGAACATATTCACCGTAGTCGCGTTTCTCCGTTTCTTCACGTACCTCGTCCGGTTCGCGCAAACCGAGGACGTAGCGTCCATAAAACTGATAGGGGCAGGCAACGAGACTGTTGTAAGCGCTGGCACTGACTCGCGATGGCAGTTGCTCTGATGAAGCGACCGGCGCAGGCGGTGAAGTCGGGTCCGGCAGCGGCAGCGTCTCGGGGGCGGCGACTTGCGCAAGCGGTAGGAGACGATCCAGTTGCCGCTCTTCGAGACTGGTGTTCCAGGCAAGTTGATGAAAAACGTCGATTCGCTCGAACAGTGGACTGAGCAGGTTCGGTTCGCCGTTATGCAACTGCTGCCACGTCACCAGGACGCTGGCGCTGCGCGTGAGCAAGCCGGCCAGATCTTCTCTGATCTGCGCCAATCGCCGCTCGCGCGTCGGTAATCCCAGTTGCGCGCGCACGGATTGATTGAAGAATGCGCTGGCTGAATCCGGGCCCGGGAGGTGGGAAGCGTCGCAGCCGACAAGCAGCACGGCATCAAACTCACGCAGCCTTGTCAGTGATAACTGGGTGAAGATCACCGGGCTGGAGACACCAGTATCGCGATACTCGGTCCGTTCGAGCTGACGGTCAAGCCAGCGGCGCCATTCGATAAAGGAGAACGTTTCATCACTGCCTGACAGGTCACGTGCCAGTTGATGCAGCAATTCCAATAGCTGTAATCCGGCGCGATCGCTGTTTAGTCCGTCGTCCACTCTGAGTGCCGCCAGGCTTCCGAACAGCAACGACAACCACTCATGAAGACGGCGCCGGCGATCGCGTTGGAATATCCGCGCCGCAGCGGCAACACCGTCCAGCAGCTCCAGGGCGAGTGTTCCGGCTTGACCTTGCTCGGTTTCGAGAGCCGAGCGGAATGCCGCCAGACCCGCCACGATCGAGTGGGACCGGATGACCTTTTCGAGCTGGTAAACAGCCTCGCGCCGGCTTTCCCAGCCAAAAAACACAAACGGAGACTTGAGCAGGTCAAGCAGATCCTTGTAATAGAAACTGCTCGAGACGGCATCGAGCCAACGCATCACCACCGTGCTCGCTGAAGTGGTGGCGAGAATCCAGCCGGTTTCGTCATCGATCATGACGCTGGCACGCTCGAGCAGCGCACGAGCGCGCCGCGCAACCAAACGGTCGAGTGCGACAACCGCTATTCGGTTGCGCCCTTCACTGAGCCAAAGTCGTACCTGGGCATCCACGGCACGCGCCTCGTGCTCCAGGCTCGGCGCCGCGTACAAGCGCAAGCTGTGCTCGACCGGGCTGTTCGGCGAGATACGGGCAAACGCGGTGGCACGCTCGCGCAACACTTCATGCTGTTGCGTCGCCGCGGGCGGCCATACCGAGGCAAACAATCGCGCCGATATCGAAGCGTCGCTGGCATCGTTCGCGACGCGATAAATTTTCACTGGCGCACAGCCAGCATAGGCGTCGAAGAAGGCCTGCTCAGCGGGAGTCAGCTCCGGCAGCCCGACAGCGTATAGTGGTCGCGACGCTGCGCCGGCAATCGCCGCGAGTTGCAGCTGGTACGCAGCGAGCGCGTCAACCACGCCGTCACGCGGTTTCGATGAAGCATGCCAAAGCTCGTAAACGAGACGGGCCTCGAACTGCATAGCCTCGCCCGCTCTGGTTTGGTAAGCCGTCGCCAGTGCCTGCTCGAATTCGCTCACGTTAGCCGGAAGTGCGACTTCATAACGCGTGAGTTCATCGAACAAATGCACGAGTTCCGCCGTCAGCGGCCACAGGTCCGCGGCTTCAAACCACTTTCGCGAGCGTAAGGCAGCAAACAAGGCGGACTCGCGGACCGCTTCAGGTAGCGAGCCAGAGAGCAATGGACGCTCGGCTGCCCAAACGCCAAGCGTGGTCATTTTTGGCAACATCAGCGTCCGACCTGCTTGCCTGCCGATGGCTCGGGCCAGCTCGCCGGCCGCGTGCAAGTTCGGTAAAACGACAACGGCCCCCGTCAGGTTGGGGGCCGTTTCGGCGAGATCGGCAAGTAGATCACAGGCGACACGCCCGAGTGCTGCGTCCGGCGCCACCGCTACTCTGGCCAGCCCGGCGTCACTCACTTGCGCGCCGCCAGCGCAGGCACTCAGCGCTCGAGCAGCCCGCGCTTGTCGGGTTTGTCCTGCCAGTCATCGGCGTCAGGCGGCGCATCCTTTTTTTCAGTGATAGCGGGCCATACCCTGGCGAGCTCGGCATTGAGTTCGATGAAATCGCGCTGATCCTCCGGAACATCATCTTCGGCGTAGATCGCCTCGACTGGACATTCAGCAACACACAACGTGCAGTCGATGCATTCATCCGGATCGATCGCCAGCATGTTCGGTCCTTCGCGGAAACAGTCAACCGGACACACGTCAACACAATCCGTGTACTTGCACTTGATACAGCTCTCAACGACGACGTAAGTCATTACTTTCCTTGCTTGCTCTGGCTGGATGTCACACGCCCGGCGCTGCCGATGTCGTCGGGCTTGTGATATCCCACAATCTCGAAACGATCCGGCAACGCCGCAACAGTCCTCGAGAGGGACACAAGGGCGGCATTCTAGCAAAACGGCACAGGCGCCACGGCCCCTGGAAAGACCTCCGGCATAGAATATTTCCGCCTATATATAGAAGCGGGAGGCGCTCGAAGAAGCAGCGGCGGGCAGTCGCCGGCACGGCGAAACGGACCCGATTAAGCCTCTATCAGCGACCCGCGGTTGATTTTTTGATAGGATAATAAATTACTCCTTCCGGCCCGGCCATCCAGCCCGCGCCCGCTTCCAACTTATTGCTTTTATTGATTTTTTCTGTCGAGGTTAAAAACAACTGATGAGTGGCCAAATCGATCACGTTAGCGACGACACATTTCAGTCCGAAGTTTTGCAGTCAGACGTCCCGGTATTGGTTGACTATTGGGCCGAGTGGTGTGGCCCTTGTAAAATGATTGCGCCGATATTGAATGAGGTGGCGGAGGAGTACCAGGGCCGGCTCAAAATTGCCAAGCTCAACATTGACGATAATCAGGCAACACCGCCGAAGTACGGTATACGAGGTATTCCTACCCTGATGCTATTCAAAAACGGCAATGTTGAGGCCATGAAAGTCGGAGCCGTATCCAAGTCACAGTTGACCGCCTTTATTGACAGTAACATCTGATCTCGTTTAGTCTTCGCCGCAGTCAAGACACCGGGCGGATGCGCAGAGCGAGTACGCCATGAGGCATCCGGTGAATACAGGCGGTTGCAGGTTCTTTCTTTCCGCCACTCCTCCAAGCACCCCATTGTCCTTCCTAAAGTCGTAATCCCGAGCACGGCTCCTTTCCAAACATGCATCTATCCGACCTGAAAACCCTCCATGTGAGCGAACTCGTTGAAATGGCGATCGCGAACGAAATCGAGAGCGCCAACCGACTGCGCAAGCAGGACCTGATCTTTGCGCTGCTGAAAAATCGCGCCAAGAAAGGCGACAGCATTTTTGGGAGCGGCACTCTAGAGGTCTTGCCTGACGGTTTCGGCTTCTTGCGATCGCCCGACACATCCTACCTGGCGGGCCCCGATGACATTTACGTTAGTCCATCGCAGATAAGGCGATTTAATCTGCACACGGGTGATTCGGTGGAAGGGGAGATACGCACCCCGAAAGATGGTGAACGCTATTTCGCGCTCGTCAAGGTCGATAAAGTCAACGACGAGACTCCGGAGAATGCCAAAAACAAGATTCTTTTCGAGAATCTCACGCCGCTGTTCCCCACCGAACAGTTCGTCATGGAGCGCGACATCAAGTCCGATGAAAATCTGACTGGCCGCATCATCGACATCATCGCTCCAATTGGAAAAGGCCAGCGTGGCTTGCTGGTGGCCAGCCCGAAAAGCGGCAAGACCGTGATGCTGCAGCACATCGCCCACTCGATTGCGTCGAATTTTCCGGAGGTCTATCTGATCGTACTGCTGATCGATGAGCGGCCGGAAGAAGTCACGGAAATGCAGCGTTCTGTGCGTGGCGAAGTCGTTTCGTCAACTTTCGACGAACCCGCCACGCGTCACGTGCAAGTCGCCGAGATGGTCATGGAGAAAGCCAAACGCCTGGTCGAACACCGCAAGGATGTGGTCATACTGCTTGACTCGATCACCCGTCTGGCGCGCGCTTACAACACTGTCGTACCGGCTTCCGGAAAGGTGCTCACTGGCGGTGTCGACGCCAATGCACTGCAGCGGCCGAAGCGGTTCTTCGGTGCCGCCCGAAACATCGAAGAAGGTGGATCCCTGACCATCATCGCGACCGCGCTGATCGATACCGGATCGCGCATGGATGATGTGATCTATGAAGAGTTCAAGGGTACCGGCAATATGGAAATCCACCTTGACCGACGCATGGCGGAGAAGCGCATCTACCCCTCGATCAACGTCAATCGTTCGGGAACGCGGCGCGAAGAATTATTACTGGCGCCGGAGATACTGCAAAAAGTCTGGATTTTGCGAAAACTGCTCTATCCGATGGACGAACTCGAAGC
>JBFKXV010000062.1:0-9268 GCA_041637935.1 Burkholderiales bacterium
CATATCAACGGCCGCGTGTGGCGGCGGAGTCGGTAATGGCAACAGTCGCATTGAAGCTGGTGACGAAGCCCGATTGGCATGGGAGCACTTGTCGAAGTCGGGATTTATTACCGGCAACTTTACTTGTGCCGCGGCCGACAGTGCCGCTACCACGCCGGTCAATTCCTACGGTATTTATTTGCAAGTGATTTACGACGGCATTTACGGTGCCGGTACCGCTGCTGCACCGGCCGCGCTACGGCACAACATCAAGACGGGCGCACAGGTCCCGGTAGAGCTGATTGCGGAAATGGATCGCAAGATCGACGATGGAAGGCCGAATACCGGTGGCTTTCAGTTTTCACGTTATCAGGGTAATGCCGTGGCGGCTCCGACCGACAACAACACGGCTGCGCCGGCATGCACCAGCGCCAATACAGTAATAGGCGTTTGGAACGCCGCCAACGGCAGCACCAACTGCGGCGCCGCGAGCCTGCTCTGATCACCGTTTAGCAGGGGAAAAAACATCGCCGATCTGGCTTGAATGAGCCGGGTTCGGAGCCCGCATCGGCGGGCTCTTTTTCTTGCTAAAAAGATGTCCCGGTCAGCGTCGGCAGAGTCCCGCATGCCGTGCAGCGCGATTACATGGTCGTTCGTGCACCCGTGTTTTCAGATCGGCAAACAGATTACGCCAATTACGTGGCCCGATCGCGGCCGCCCCGACGTCAAAGGTTGCGAAGTGACCGGTCGTTTCGTCGTTGCTTGACGGACTGATCAGGTCTGCGGTCAATTCGAAACGATGATTTGCGTGTTTCGCAGGTTGACATGACCAACCGGTAAGCGCTACAGAAGTAGGCATGATTGATCTTGTTATCGTCATCGCCTTCGTTGCTTACGCCATGTATTCCGGACTGGCAGCACGGCGCACCGCATCGACTGGTCTGCAGGAGTATTTTCTGGCGGGCCGGACTGTCAAAGGCTGGCGCGCCGGGGTCAGCATGGCGGCAACGCAATTTGCAGCGGACACACCGCTGCTCGTGGTAGGGCTGATCGCTTCCGGTGGAATATTTCTGATCTGGCAGCTATGGGTTTACGGCATCGCATTCCTGATGATGGGCTTCGTGTTTGCCGCGCATTGGCGCAGAGCCGGCGTGCTCACCGACGCGGAGTTCACCGAGTTGCGCTACAGCGCCCGCGGTGCGCTGGCACTGCGTACTGTCAAGGCACTTTACTACGGCACCTTGATCAATTGCGTCGTGTTGGCGTTCGTTCTGGTTGCTGCCGTTCGAATCGCTGAAGTGTTTTTGCCTTGGCACGAGTGGCTACCGAATGACTTTTTCCAAAGTCTCGTGCAACTTACCCGTGTCACCGGGCTGTCCATCGGTAGCACGGTGTCCGGACACGATGCCGACATCGCGTCGACCAACAACGCCATCAGCATCATCTTGCTGATGAGTTTCACCTTGTTCTACTCCGCTACTGGTGGTTTGCGCTCGGTCATCGCCACCGACGTGATGCAGTTCAGCCTGGCTATGTTAGGCACGCTGGCCTACGCATTTGTCATGGTCAACGCGACCGGCGGTCTGTCGGAACTGAGTGATCGAATTGTCGAGATTTACGGGCAGGCTAAAGCTGCCGAGCTGCTTTCGTTCTCGCCGACCGGTGAAGCTTTGTTACTGCCGCTGTTGGTGATCATCGCTTTGCAATGGTTTTTCCAGATGAACAGCGACGGCACCGGCTATCTGGCCCAACGGTCCATGGCCTGCCGTACCGACCGGGATGCGCGCGTCGCCGCGGTCGTGTTCTCGTGGCTGCAGATCGTGCTGCGCAGTCTGATCTGGATCGTTATTGGCCTGAGTTTATTGGTGCTCTATCCATTTGATCCGCAGGCGGCAAGCGGCGATGACTTCATCGCTTCCCGCGAAATGCTGTTTGTGCAGGGTATCGATGACTTGCTGCAACCCGGATTGCGCGGGTTGATGCTAACCGGCTTGCTGGCGGCATTGGCATCGACCATCGATACCCATCTGAACTGGGGTGCCAGTTACTGGAGTAACGACTTGTACGATCGGTTGGCCTGTCGCGCCTGGCTTAAACGCACGCCGGGCAATCGCGAACTGGTGTGGGTGGCGCGCTGGTCAAACGTACTGATACTGGTGCTGGCGCTGATTGTCATGAGCCAGTTGGGATCGATTCAGCAGGGTTGGAAAATGTCATTGCTGCTGGGTGCTGGCACCGGGTCGGTGCTGGTATTGCGATGGCTGTGGGAGCGAATCAACCTCTACTCCGAGCTGGCCGCCATCATTGTGGCGCTGATCGCCAGCGCGTTGCTTCTGCATTTCTTCCCGGAACCGGACCAGGAGTGGCTGCGGCTGGCATCGATGGCTTTGCTCAGCACGGTTGCAGCGGTGGGCATCACCTTCTTCACGCCTCCGACTGAGCAGCGGGTACTGTTGGCGTTTTACCAGCGAGTCAGGCCGGTGGGATGGTGGCGTAAGACGGCCGCGGCAAACAATGAAGACGGTGCGATTGCTCTGCTCCGGTTGCGGCGCGATGCGCTGATGGTGGTGACCGGCTCGGTATCGCTGTTGTTCATGCTGGTCGGTCTCGGCCGGCTCTTGATCAGGGCACCGGGCGACTCGACACTGGTGTCGCTGGTTTTTGTCGGGATTGCCATCGCCGCGTTTCCATTCTGGTGGTCCGCAGTTGTCAATAAAGACGATTCCGCCGACTGAGTCGGCGCACTTCGACAAGCCACCAGTTGGATTGCGACAACGACGAGCGGGAGGCGTTGCTCCGTGATCGTGCCGCAGCGTTGCAGCAGGTCGACGCTCGCATCATCCATGTTCTCGGCGCGGTCCGGCGCAACAGCCAGTGCGCTGCGTAATCAGGCATTCGCAGTAGGCTGGTACGCCGAAGGCCTCAGCCTGGTTGGCCGTCCATGCGTGGCCGCGACAGGACTGGCCAGTAGCTGATTGTGAAAACGCCGAACGCGACGAACCACAGCACACCTGAAATGGCCAGCGCCTGCAGGTAAAGGGCCGGAACGACGAGCGGCAGCAAGACACGGGCGACGGCGGCGAGTTGAATCGCAACGTAGCAGAACAATTCCGCCTTCCCCGCAGTCAGGGGCCGGGCGGTATGGCCTCGCGACGTCCGCGTCATCATGCCCAATGTCAGACCGCCGATGCCGCCGACCGTGAGCGCATGGGTGGCGAGACTGGCTGGCGCAAACTCCCACAGGGCAAGCGCGCGCAACACCAGCGCGAGCACGATCCAGGCGTAGGCGCAGTGCAAGATCCAGACGATCGGTGTCTTGAAGGTTTGCCATGGTCGCCACAACCCCAGCCGCAGTGCATGAATTGCCGCGGCCGCAGCGGCGACGCATGCAATGATCAAGTCCTGTGCGCCGAGTAAGTCGGCGACCAGCAGCGCGATCACGCTGCCGACCGCCAGCCGTTCGATCCAGACCACGCGCGTACACGTCGCGCCGGGAACGCCATTCATAGTGAACATTGGAATGACACGCCCGGCCATCACCACCATGATGAGCAGGACAACATCCAGACCTGTCTGCACGAGAAATTGCATTGGGATGTCAAGGACCTGTGCCATGCCCAGATAAAAGATAAGATTTGCCACGCCGAGGCCGAGCAGCAGGAAAATGAAAAAATAGTTCCGGCGATTGCCGCTGCGTACCAGCGGAACGGCGACGCCAAGTGCCGCGAACAGAGCGAACAGAGTATCGAATACTGCTGCGGCCAGCGTATATTTCGTGAGTACCAGCACCCGCGCCGCCACCCAAAGTGCGGCAATGATGGCGAGGGTTGCGCCGGCGGGAGTCGCTTGGTTGGTCCAGTTACGCGCGGCGGTGAAAAGGAACCCCACGATCACGGCAAAGGCGTAACCAAAGATCATTTCATGTGCATGCCATGCCGGTCCCGCGACAATTGAATGCGAGCCAAGCCAGCCGGCATATTGCGCCGTCCAGACCGGTACACTGAATGTTGCGAATAGACCGGCGAGCAGATACAGCGGACGAAAGCCGAGAGCCCACAGTGCGAAGCCCGCCGGCGGGGCGGTCGCAGCCGATCGTGGTGTAACGGCGGACATGGCCGTATTGTCAACAAATGCGACGCTAGAGGCTATTGATTGTTGCCCGCCTGGAATGGCACAGTGGCGCTTGCACGCGTGGCGGACCTGTCTTGTCGGTAGATTGTTGACCCGTGGAACAGGCGAACATGGGCATTACCCGGGTTGAATGGAAGACGTGGCACAAACATCGGTCGTTGACTGACCGTATTGGACACTATTGTTGTCGCCAGTCAATCAAGACGTACATACAAAGTAGCCTGACGTCGGAGCGTGCTTGATGTTTTGTGTCGGCTGCGACTGCCGCGCCACGTCGATTGTTACTCGAAGGATCGATAACTGATTGGTGGTGATCGAATGAAGAAGATAGCGATACTTGTGATAACGCATGCCTTTGCCGGGATGATCGGATTTGCTGCGGGGATTTACTTGCTGCCTATCTTGATTGCGCCGCCGGCGCCGGAAGAATCCGAAGTGATGGCAGTAGCAGCGGAAGCCATGTTTACCGGCGAGTTTCGCAAGGATCTTGAAGACAGCGACGCGTTTCACTGGGGCGAGGGCACGGTGTCGGTGAGCCGCACCGCCATTTCGTTGAAAGGAGAGTTGGCCCCCGGTCCGGATTACAAACTTTATCTGTCGCCGGAATTCGTCGAAACGGAGGCCGACTTCATGCGTTTGAAGCCGAGCATGGCGCGGGTCGGTGACGTGAAAACTTTTGAAAACTTCGTGGTGAATCTGCCGGACTCGATCGATCCCGCGGCGTACAACACGGTCATCGTGTGGTGCGAGTCCTTCGCCCAGTTCATCACTGCCGCCAAATATCGTTAGCAGGCTGTTGAAGAAACGCCGCGTGCGGCTCATTTATCAGCATCAACAGCACAACGGACTCGGAGGAGATCGTGCCTGACAAGTTTTCCGGCGGCTGCGCCTGTGGCGCCATTCGTTACACCTGTACTGCGGCGCCTCGCTACATGGGCAATTGCCACTGTCGCGACTGCCAACATGCCACGGGCAGTGCCTACTTCCCGGCCGTGCTGGTGCGCAACGCCGATTTCACGCTCGAGAAAGGGGAACCGAGCTGGTACGAATCTGTTTCGGACAGGGGGAGTTTGATGCGACGAGGGTTTTGCTCAACGTGTGGTTCGCCGTTGTTTTTGCAGAACGACGCTAACGAAACGGTGACAGTGTTGTTTGCCGGAAGTCTGGACGATCCCAGCTGGTATAAACCAAGTCGTGACATCTTCGTCAAGAGCGCGCAGCCATGGGATCTGATGCACCCGGACATTCCCAAGTCGGATGGCATGTTGTAAGCAACGTCCAGCGATTCCCTAAGCGTGCATGAGTGCGCCCATGAGTCAGGTCGAGGTCAGACAGGCAGCAACCGCTGACGATTTCTCAGCGGCGAAAGCGCTGATAGAGAACTACGCAGTGGAGTTGGGAGTTGACCTTTGCTTTCAGGATTTTTCCGAGGAGTTCGCAAATCTTTCCGTGATGTATGGCCCACCGTACGGCTGTCTTTTACTCGCCAGCGCCAGCGCAGAATTGGTCGGCTGTGTCGCATTTCGAAAACGCGATGACAAGTCCTGCGAAATGAAGCGCCTCTACGTGCAGCTGCAATACCGCGGTGCCGGCGTTGGGCGGCAGCTGGCGCAAATTGCCATTGCAAAGGCGACCAAGCTGGGTTACGAACAAATGTTGTTGGACACATTGCCGGTCATGACTGAGGCGCAGGCACTCTATGCTTCTCTGGGTTTCGAGGAGATCCCCAGCTACTATCCCAACCCCTTGCCGGGTGTGCGCTATCTTGTGTGCTCGTTGGGTAACCGAGGGGATCGATGAAAAATATCGTGAATTTGATTCGGCTTGCACACCTTGGCACGAAACTGACTGACCGAAATGTTGCCAAGTAGATAATGAACCAAAGCGAACTCGGGAAAATTACGCAGAAGTTGCTTGAGCTTGAGTCGGAGCTGAGAGAACTGGAAGAAACTGCGAAGGCCTCATCGCAGCCAGTCCGGCTCGATCAGGCGAGCGTCGGCAGGCTGTCGCGCATGGATGCGATGCAGTCGCAACAAATGGCGCTTGAGACGGCCAGGCGGCGCCGTGATGAACTCGCTCGAATTGAAGGCGCCTTGCGCCGGATCGAAGCCGGTGAGTATGGCCACTGCTTTGTCTGCGGCAATGAAATCGACGTCCGTCGCCTGCTAGTTGCACCAACGAGCACGCGCTGTGTGAAATGCCATGCAGACTGAAAAACGCTCCACCCAGGAATTACGTACCGGGCGCTGCTAGTCGGCGCAAAGGAATTCGGATTGCAGGCGGGTGGTTGTTGCAGTTGATTTTCATTCAAGCAAATTAGATTCGCCTAATGAATTTACGCAAATTGCTATCATTGCCCGCTATTGGCTGGCCAGACGCCTGATCCGGTGCTCTAATGAAGTCGGGTAGCAATTCGTCTGCAGAAACACGGGGTTGATACTTTAAAGGCGAAAGCGCACATACACGAAGAGGAGGAGAGTATGAAATACGGAAAAATCTTTATAGGCGCGGCGTGCGGCTTGCTGGCCGTGGTCGCGTTTGCCGGAGGCAATCCGCAATTTGTCCAGTTTCCGGGGGACTACAAAGGGTCGTTTACCAATTACGCTACGATGAATCGGGCTGGTAGTGCGGCGGTCGCAAAGATGTATGCCAATGACGTCGCTATCTCCAGTTACAAGAAAGGTCAACCCGCCGCATCGGGCTCGGTGATCGTAATGGAAGTCTACAAGCCGAAAATGGGTTCCGATGGTAAGCCTGTTGTTGGTGGCGATGGCGTAAACAAGATCGATAAGCTTGCAGCAATTGCCGTGATGGAACGTCGTACCACCTGGCCGGGCAATTTCGCCGCAAGCGATCGCGTTGGCAGGTGGGGCTTCGCAATCTACAATCCCGATGGCACGCCAAAGGCAAACGAACTGGATTGCGTGACCTGCCACAGTCCGCTCGAGCAACAAGACTTCATGTTCTCGCATCAGTGGTTGGTTAAATTTGTCGGCGGCTGAACGTCGGTGCAAATCGCAAACGGCGCGGAGAGATCCGCGCCGTTTTTGGTTATGGCTGGATCGCATGGCAAGATACGTTTGCAATGGTCATCAAACGCAGCGCGTCTTGTGAAACGGGGTTCAACACCCGCAGCACCTTCCATCGCCGGTGACTCGCGCGCCTAAGTATGCGAAATGACGGTTCCCGTCAGCACTAAGTCTGCAGCTCTGCGTCAACTCTAGCCCATGCAGCCGAATCACAACTCTACGCTGGCGGTAGATCTTTACCAGAAGCTGACCAACGAGGAAGATGCGCGCGCATGCCGGGATATTTCCGAAGCTGCATGCAAGGAAACACCCGGCAATTTCCTTCTCATTCTGATCACCACGTTTCTGACCAAATTGGGCGATGCTATTGCCAGCCCAAAGACAGTTCTCGCATGGATCTCGACGGCAGTCGGTGCGCCGGCGATCGTTTTGGGATTACTGGTTCCGATTCGTGAGTCGGGGTCGATGATCCCGCAGTTATTCATTGGTGGTTTTGTGCGCGCGCTGCCAACTCGCAAGTGGATATGGGTGATCGGCAGCGTGTTGCAAGCCCTTGCCGTGATGGGTATCGGCGCGGTCGCCATCGGCATGACCGGCGCCGCCGCCGGTTGGGCGATTCTTGGCCTGATTACCGTATTCAGCCTCTCGCGCGGGTTGTGCTCGGTGGCGTCGAAGGATGTTCTCGGAAAAACAGTTCCAAAAGGCAAACGTGGCCAGCTCAACGGTTGGTCGGCCAGTCTCGCCGGGATGGTAACGCTCGTGTTTGGGCTGGTTCTGTTGGTTCCTTCGGTACGCGCACTTGGCATTCCGTTTCTCGGTGCTGCTCTCATTTGTGCGGGTGTTCTGTGGCTGGTGGCGGGTGGCATGTATTCACAGGTGCGAGAGGAGCCCGGTGAGACAGAGGGTGGCGCCAACGCGCTTCGGGTGGCACTGGACAGTCTCTCCCTGTTGCGCAGCGACCGGCCGTTCCGTCGCTTCGTCATTGCGCGCACGCTGTTAATGTGTTCGGCACTGAGTGCACCTTACTACGTCGCGCTCGCACAGCAGCGGATTGGTTCCGTTAGTTACATGCTCGGGTTGTTTGTGCTCGCCGGTGGTTTGGCGAGCCTGTTGAGCGCGCCGCTATGGGGCCGGTTCGCCGACCGGTCGAGCAAGCAGGTCATGTTGTTGGCCGCCAGTGTGACCGCTGCTACCGGAATGATGCTGTTTTTCGTTGACCGCATCGTACCGCAGGCGATCGCCACAATTTGGCTGTTGCCGGTTGCCTACTTCGTACTTGCTATCGCGCACGCCGGTGTGCGGGTCGGACGCAAGACTTATGTCGTCGATCTGGCATCAGGTAACAATCGAACGGCGTACGTATCGGTCAGTAATACGGTAATCGGAGTCATGTTGCTGCTCGTCGGATCGCTCGGTGTGCTCGCGCCATTAATTGGTAATGCCGGCATGATCGGCCTGTTGGCGCTGATGGGTGTTGCGGGCGCACTGCTCACGGCGACGCTGAAGCAAGCGTAACTGGATTTGCCCGGCTGGGCGGTGCAAACGAACTAGCGGCGAAATTGATTTGGCAGATTGCGAGGTTTGTCTCTAGTCGCGAAACTTCCGACGTTGATTCGGATCTATCAGACTCGTCAATACGCTACACTTCCAGATGAAAATAATTGGCCGCAGAAATTGGAGACATGCCACCACGCAACTGAGCCTCAGTGTTTTTTCTTTATTACTGGCGGTTGGCTGCGGCGCCGCTGATACGAATAGCGTCGATTCGAATAGCGTCGATCCAAACAGCATCGAAAGCATTGCCACAGGCCGTACAAACGACGCGCACTATCGATTTGGCGCGGGCAGCCGTGACGGTATCGGTAAGTTCTACATGGGGCGGGAGATTTCCCATGTCATGGGCCATCGGGGCGCCGGGTGGCTGGAGCGGCCGACTCGCGAAAGGGAAGAACGTACCGACTTGTTGGTCGACAATTTGCCGCTGACGGCGAACAGCATCGTCGCCGATATCGGCGCTGGAACCGGTTACTTCAGTTTCAGAATCGCCGAGCGAGTCCCCGATGGCAAAGTGCTGGCAGTCGATATCCAGCAAGAAATGCTCGACATCATTGAATCGCGCAAAGCCGACG
>JBFKXV010000063.1:0-9187 GCA_041637935.1 Burkholderiales bacterium
GGCGCGGGAGGAATCGGTGATGCCACCACCGGCGCGGGCATCGGCGCCACTGAAGGAGGCATTGGCTGCACCGGTGCGATCGCTTGCGGCGCAGTGGCCTGAACCGGTCTCGACGGTGCTTCCTTGACCACCGGAGCCACCGGTGCCGGCTTTGTCAGCTCGGCAGTTGGGCTGGTTGGCTGTATCGGCGCGGCTACCAGCGGCGGAGCGACTTGCGTTGGCCGGGGAGGCAGCGCCTTCACCGGTGGCGCCGATGGCGCGCGCGCAACCGGCGTCGCCGGTGGTGGCGCTTGCACTACGCTGGGTGCGACCGGCGCGACTTGCGGTGCCTGCACCACTGGCGGCGGCACATCGGTGCGCAGTTCGACCTGAGCTGGCGGAGGCGCCTGAGTGATATTGCGTGGCGGCCGGACAATTTCGGGTGATTGTTGTACTGGCGCCTCGATGTCGGTTAGCGGCGGCGTCTCGATCAGCGGCACGCTTGGTTGTGCTGGAGCCAGCTCCGGCCGCCGGGTGATGATCGGCCGCACCTGCGGCAATTCGCGGCGCACGGTGGGGGCGAGTTCGGCGCGCGCGACCGGCGCCACAGCGGACACCTCCGGCTGGCGCAGCGCCGGCAGGGGTTGCGGCTCAACCACTGGCCTGGGTTGCACCAGTGGCTGTTCAATAACCCGTGGCAGTGGGGCCGGCTGCAGCAGGTCAGGAGTCGGCACCGGCTGCGGCAACGGCTGGTCATCGCGAACCACCGGTTGGGGCTCGAGGACCGGTTCAACTGCGGCCCTGTCCTCTGTGATGATCTGTACCGTTAACACTTCCGGGGTGTCCAGGGGAACGGAACGAAATCCCGGTATCAGCGCGATCAGCAGCGCGTGCAGCACAAGCGATGCGACGAATGCGACCTGCGTCGGCCGCGCCCGGTACCAACGGGCAATCGGCTCGAATTGCGAGCCCAATTCGCTCGGGGTGTTTTCGCTTGTTCTGATTTCGCTCGTACTGATTTCGCGAAGGGCAATGGTGCTCATGTCCGAAGACTATGCAAGCCGTTGAGTCGAGTAAAGTTTCGTTTCGAATCTCATGAAAATCATGAGCAGGTTTTGCTGATTTTTCTGCGGCACTCGAGGCAGCGAACGCTGACAATACGTTCCGGATCTCGCAGGTTGAGTTTGTTCCAGCCTTTGCCGGCAGGTAACTCACCGAACGAGCTCCGGTGCGGGCAATGTCATTGCGTTTCCCGGACGCGATTCAACCAAACATACGAATTATTTTGGAGATCATTCACATGTGGACCAAGCCTGAGTACACCGAAATGCGTTTCGGTTTCGAAGTCACCATGTACATCGCCAATCGCTAATCGCGGCGAAGTACGAAGCGAAAGCCCCGGCTCGGGGCTTTCGTTTTTTGGGATCACCCGCTTTAAACACACGAACGAAAAAAAGTTATGCGAATCAGAGTGCTAGGCTCGGGAGCCGGAGGAGGATTCCCGCAGTGGAACTGCAACTGTCCGAATTGTGACGGATTGCGTAAGGGCACGATCAACGCCAAGGCGCGTACCCAATCGTCGATCGCGATATCGGGCGATAACACCAACTGGGTATTGTTCAACGCCTCGCCGGACATCCTGACCCAATTTCGCGGATTTCCCGAGTTACAGCCAGCGCGCGCCATTCGCGACACGGCGGTTCGCTCAGTCGTCCTGATGGACGCGCAAATCGACCATACGACCGGCTTGCTGATGTTACGCGAGGGTAAAACCCCGCTGGAGATTTACTGCACCGATATGGCGTATGAGGATCTGACAACAGGCAATCCCTTGCTGAAGATCCTTGGTCATTATTGTGGTGTTAACCGGCACCAGATCCCGACGCAAGCGAACAATTCCTTTGACATTGTCGGTATCGAAGATCTTGAATTCACGGCAGTGCCGCTGAGCAGCAAGGCACCGCCCTATTCGCCGCATCGACACGACCCGCACGAGGGCGACAACATCGGCATGCGCGTGACTGACCGGCGCAGCGGTAAAAAGCTGTTCTATGCGCCAGGTCTCGGTGAAATCGAGGCGCACGTAAAACCGTTTCTGGAAGAGGCCGATTGCTTGCTGGTGGACGGCACTTGCTGGACCAACGACGAAATGGCGGCGTTGGGCATCGCCAACAAGATGTCTCTCGATATGGGGCATTTGCCGCTTTCGGGTCCAGGCGGAATGATAGAGGTGTTTCGGCCTCTCAAGGCAAGCCGCAAGATCCTGATACATATCAATAATACCAACCCGATCCTGCGCGAAGATTCGGAACAGCGTCGTCAGCTCGAGGCTGAAAAGATAGAGGTCTCGCACGACGGTATGGACATCACTGTCTGAACATCGGGGACGCGAGGAGATTCCTTATGGGTGCCGCTGAAAATCTTCCCTGGAGCAAGGAAGAATTCGAACAGAAGCTGCGAGCCAAAGACAAGCGCTATCACATCTATCACCCGTTTCACATTGCGATGAACAGCGGCAAGTGCACGCCGGAGCAGGTACGCGGATGGGTCGCCAATCGTTTCTATTACCAGATCATGATTCCGATCAAGGACAGCGCGATCATGGCCAACATGCCGGAGCGCGACCACCGTCGCCTGTGGATACAGCGGATTCTCGACCACGACGGTGATGAAGGTGAAGAAGGCGGCATTGAAGCATGGCTGGCGCTGGCCGATGCGGTCGGACTAAAGCGCGACGAAGTGATCTCACTGGAACACGTAATACCCGGCGTTCGATTCGCCGTCGATGCCTATGTCAACTTCGCGCGACGTGCGCCATGGCAGGAAGCGGTGTGCTCGTCGCTCACTGAACTGTTCGCGCCGACCATTCACAAGAAGCGTCTCGATACCTGGCCGGATCACTACCCGTGGATCGAGCCGCAGGGTTATGCCTACTTCCGCAAGCGCCTTTCCGAGGCCCGCCGCGACGTTGAACACGGACTGCGTGTCACGCTCGATCATTTCCGCACCCGCGAAGACCAGCAACGCGCGCTGGGGATTCTGCAGTTCAAGCTCGACGTGCTGTGGACCATGCTCGATGCCATGCACGTGACCTACGGTATTGGCGAGGCGCGCAGCGGCACGATCCAGAGGATGGCTGATGAGTGACGTCGCCCAAGGCAAACTTTCGCCGGACCAACCGGTCTTATTTGAAAAGCAGTTCCGCTTTCAGTACGAGCCGGCACAAAACGGTTACGTACTGCTTTATCCGGAAGGCATGATTCAACTGCAGGGTAGCGCGGGGGAGATCATGCAGCGAGTCAACGGCGAGCGAACGGTCCTTCAGATCATCGACGATCTGGAGTCCAAGTTCCCCGGCGCAGACCTGCGCCAGGATGTCATCGATTTTTTGGAGGCAGCATATGTCAAAGGCTGGATCCGCCAGTAGCACACGTCAAGGTCCGCGTTGGGTCAATGCAGAAATCACTTACAAGTGCCCGTTGCACTGTGTGTTCTGCTACAACCCTGTGGACTACGACACGTTTGGCCCCGAGCTCACCACCGACGAGTGGATAAAGGCGTTTCGCGAAGCACGCGAACTCGGCGCTGTTCAGCTCGGCCTTTCCGGCGGCGAGCCGTTGATGCGCGACGATGTCGAAATCATGGTCGCCGAGACGACCAAGATGGGCTACTACGTCAATCTGATCACCTCCGGTGTTGGCCTCAATGAAAAGCGCATTGCCGCGTTCAAGGAAGGCGGGCTGGCGCAGATTCAACTTTCGTTCCAGGACTCGACGCGCGAACTCAACGATTTCCTGTCCAGCACACGCACGTTTGACCTGAAGTCGAAAGTCGCCAAGCTGATCAAGCAGTATGAGTACCCAATGGTGCTCAACGTCGTATTGCACCGCCTGAACATCGATCACGTGCAACAGATTCTCGAAATGGCTGAAGCGATGGGTGCCGAGCACGTCGAGCTTGCCAACACCCAGTATTACGCATGGGCCCTGGAGAACCGCAAACACCTGATGCCAAGTCGCGATCAGCTCGAGCGTGCCGAGGAAGTCACCAATCGCTTCCGTGACCGCTTAGGCAACAAGATGAAGATTTACTTCGTGGTGCCGGACTACTATGCCACCCGCCCGAAGGCTTGTATGAACGGTTGGGGTGCGGTGTTTCTCAACATCGCAGCTGATGGACTGGCACTTCCGTGCCACGAAGCACGCATGTTGCCCGGCCTCGAATTTCCCAACGTGCGCGACCATGATGTGCGCTGGATTTGGGAACAATCGCCGGCATTTTCCGCCTACCGTGGCGATGAGTGGATGAAAGAGCCGTGCCGAAGCTGCCCGGAGAAAACCAAGGACTTCGGCGGTTGCCGCTGTCAGGCCTACATGCTCACTGGCGATGCCACCAATGCCGATCCGGTTTGCGACAAGTCACCGCATCACCATCTCATCACCGAACAGGTGGAACTGGCGCAGCAGCCGCAACCCCCGGCAGCAGAAGTCAAGCCGATCATCCTGTTCCGCGACGACAAGAATTCGCGCAAGCTCGCCGCAAGAGACGCGGCGCATCAGGACGACAAGACGCCTGTTGCATGATCGCGCCCGCGATCGACCACCCTGCTACCCCGGCCGCGATTTTCGCGGCCGGCCTCGTTAAACGCTATGGCGCGCTGACTGCGGTCGACGGCCTCGACCTGGAGATACCCGCCGGACAATTCTTCGGATTACTTGGTCCGAATGGCTCCGGCAAGACCACGACCATCCATATGCTGGCGACACTGGTCAGACCAAGCGAAGGCCGGGTTCGCATTGGCGACATCGATGTATCGCAACACCCGGTGCTGGCACGGCGCCAGATCGGCCTGGTTTTCCAGGAATCGGCTCTCGACCGGACCTTGACCGTACGCGAGAACCTTCGATTTGCGGGACGCCTGTACAACCTGCCAGCCGCCGTCAGCGAACAGCGCTCGGCGGAATTGCTGGACCTGTTCGATATGGCAGACCGGCGCAACAAACCGGTCGCGACCTTGTCAGGCGGAATGCGTCGTGCGCTGGATATCGTGCGCGGCGTGTTGCACGAACCACGCGTACTGTTCCTCGATGAGCCGACCATCGGGCTGGACTTGCCCAACCGCCGGCGCATCTGGCGCTTCATCGAGCGGCTGCGCACCAGAACCGGTATGACCGTTCTGCTCACCACGCATTATCTCGAGGAAGCATATCCGTGTGATCGGGTGTGCTTCATCCGCAAAGGAAAACTGGTTGACGAGGGCGAGCCGCCGGCTCTGGTCGACAAACTCGGCAGACATATCCTGGAAGTCGAAGCCGATGACCTCGATGCTGTTACGGCGCGTCTGCAAACAAGACTCGGTGACTGTCTTATCGACGGCGATACCGCCTTTTTCAGACACCATGACGAAGACCTCTCGGCACTGACGCAATTGCAGACCGAGACCGCCGAACTGGCAACGGCATGGCGGGTACGCCGTCCCAACCTCAATGATGTGTTCATGTGGATTTCGGCAGGTAAGGAACTACAGACATGATCGCCCGGCCGGTTTACGCCGTGCTCGAGCGCGAGGTCGTGCGCATGCTGCGCCAGAAAACGCGGCTGGTGTCGGCCATGGTGCGCCCGTTGATCTGGCTGCTCGTGATTGGCACCGGATTTGGCACCGTGATCGGTGAATCGCGCGGTGTCCCATATCAGTCGTTCCTGATTCCGGGCGTGATTGGGATGACCATGCTGTTTGGCGCCATGCTGGCAGCACTGACAACAGTCTATGACAAGGAGTCGGGCGTCATGCGCATGATGATTATCGCGCCGCTGCCGCACTTCTGGATCGTAATCGCCAAGGTGCTGTCGGCCGCACTGGCGGCAATACTTCAGGCATTGCTGCTCATCGTACTGTTGGCGCTGCTCGGATTCATCGGCGCTGAAACTGACTTCGCGCTGCTCGCTTTTGCATTGCTTATCACCTCGCTTGCCTGCGCCGGTATCGGCATGTTGACCGCTTCGTTCACGCGAACGCTCGACAACTTCGCGGCCATCATGAACTTCGTCATCTTTCCGGTTTTCTTCCTCAGCGGCTCGCTCTATCCGGTACAAAACCTTCCCGAAATCCTCAGGTGGGTCGCCACGATCAACCCTTATACCTACGGCGTCGACTTACTCAAGCACGCCACATTGGCTTCTACGACGATGGCCGCCGATTTCACCCGCCTGACCGATATCTCGGTATTGATCGGCTTCACCCTAGTGGCGATCGCGGTTTCCAGCTGGCGGTTTTCCCGAGAGTCGGCATACGAGCCGATGATTCATGTGTTGACGGGCAAGCGCGGCTAGTAGTTTCTCGAAACAAGCTACAGCGCGACCCGATTGCGGCGTCGCGTTCGCGACGTATTGAGTGACAAACTAACCACGACCAGGGGGCGATAGACGTTCATCTCCTATGAGGAACCTCAGTGGTGATGGTCGTCCGGTCCGTGCACGTGCCCATGCGCCAGCTCGTCGCCGGTTGCTTCGCGCACCTCAGTCACTGTGCAACTGAACACCAGTGACTTCCCTGCCAATGGGTGATTGCCATCAACAACAACACGCTCATCTGCTATGTCTGTAACGGTATAGATGATGTATTGCTCCGAACCCTCTGGCGCACCTTCAAACTGCATGCCGACCGAAAGGTTCTCCGGGAAACGCTCACGCGGCTCCACGCGCACCAACTCCTCATCATAATCGCCAAACGCGTCGTCCGGCTCCATCAGGACTTCGCATGCATCTCCAGCCTGCTTTCCGTCGAGAGCGCTTTCGACCACCGGGAAAATTCCCCGATAGCCGCCGTGCAGGTAACTGATCGGTGAGGACGTCTTTTCAATCAGCCTGCCCGCTGAATCTGACAATTCATAATTAATCGATACCACCGTGTCTTGCGAAATTAGCATGGCACTCAGAGCTCCTTGACCTTGTCGAGTATTTCCCGGGCGTGTCCACGCGGGTTCACGCCATAAAAAGCGTCGCGCAACACACCTTGTTTGTCGATGATGAATGTCGAGCGTATCAGGGCGCGTCGCTTGCCAACACCCTCCAGTTCCCGATCGATCATCACTCCGTATGCTTCACAAACTTCGCCATCGGTATCGGCAAGCAAAGAAACACTGAGGCCATGCTTGTCACGGAAGGCGGAGTGCGTAAGACAGTCGTCGCGACTAATACCCAACACAACGGTATCGAGGTTGTCAAACGCGTCCTGCATGTCACTGAACTCAATGGCTTCCGTGGTACACCCAGGTGTGTCGTCCCTTGGATAGAAATAGACTACGACGTTGTTGTTACCATGGAAGTCCGATAGCCGGACCATATTCATGTCCGCATCGGGGATCTCGAAAACAGGCGCTGCTTGACCAACCTTGAGCATTGAGACAACTCCTGTGTGGTGCTGATTTGATTCTAACTGAATTGTCTGACGCGCCAACGGGCGCACAGTCAGCCGAACTATAATCCAACAATATGGATCGCACATTACTGGGCGGCCTTGCGCCACTGACTTTCCTGAGACGTCATTGGCAAAAACAGCCGTTGCTCATACGCGGCGCAATTCCCGGTTTCCGGGATCTGTTGACCAAGCGAAGGCTTATCGCATTGTCGAGCAACGACGCATGTGAAGCGCGTCTTGTCATCTTCGAAAATGACAAGCACAAAGTCCTGTTCGGGCCTTTTTCTTCAAGGATTTTTCGTGATTTGCCGGAAACGAACTGGACTTTGCTCGTGCAAGGTGTCAATCACGTCTGTCGCGACGCGCGCGACCTTCTGTATCGTTTCGCTTTCTTGCCATACACGCGCCTTGACGACGTGATGGTCAGTTACGCCGCGCCCGGCGGTGGGGTCGGACCTCACCTTGACTCCTACGACGTGTTTCTGTTGCAGGGGCGCGGGCGGCGAAGATGGGAAGTCAGCAGCCAGAACGACCTCGACCTCGATCTGGTGCCCGATAGCGAACTGAAGATATTGCGACGCTTCCGCCCGGAAGGTGTGTGTGTTCTCAGTCGCGGCGATATGCTCTACCTGCCGCCGCGATTTGCGCACAACGGTATCGCTCTGGACAGCTGCGTAACCTACTCGATCGGCTTCCGCGCACCGGCTTATGAGGAGCTCAAAACACAGTTCCTCGCCTATCTGGACGACTGCCTTCACATTGCCGGTGAGTATCGGGACCCGGGACTCAAGCCAACGCGCCACCCGGCGCAACTCGGCAGTCAAATGATTGACCGCGCCGCTGCCGCCATGTCCCGCGTGCGCTGGAGCCGCTCCGACGTGGCGATCTTTCTTGGCCGCTACCTCTCCGAGGCAAAGCCCTACGTCGTGTTGAACAAGCCGCCCGGCCTCGATTACCGGAAATTTTCGCGCCGTGCGCAAGCCGAAGGGGTTGAAGTGCATCCAGCCCTGCCGTTACTTTTCCATGGCAAACAGGCATTTATTAACGGAGACGTGCTGGTTATGAAGCCAGGCACCGAGCAGGCCGTTATCTTGCTCGCAAATAACCGCCGCCTTACGGCGAAACAGGCACGCAGCGCCCGGAGCGCGCTACCAACCCTTTATGGCTGGTATGGTAATGGCTATATCAGCCTCGGAGACGGCTACCCGAAGTGAGCGACGAACTTTTGCCAGAGAAGACCAACTTCACCAGCAAGCGGCAATACGAAGAATATGTCGATGAGGTGATCGCGCTCGCGAAACACGACTTGCGTGTTTTTGAGCAACAGCTCGGTACCAGCTATAACGCCTCGGCACGCCACGACGCTTTTCGTCACTTTTTGCTCGCGAGCCGGCGCAACAGGGTCCGCATCGTAGTCCACGATTCAGCCACCATTGATCGCTTTTGCCCGCGTATGAAGCAGCTTCTGAGCGCCTTCAGCCATGCCGTAACGATCCACGAAACCCAGACGCAAGCCAAGGGCGTCTATGACCCATTCGTGGTGGCCGACGAGTCGCATTCCGTACGGCGATTTCATTTCGAAGACCTGCGCGGCCTGTTTGCCAAGAACGACCCGATCGAAGCAGCCACACTGGCTGAACGATTTGAGGAAATCTGGGAAATGTCGACGCCTTCCGTAACGGTCAACACGCTCGGCTTGTAGCATTCACGGGGCGTGCGGCACACGCCGTATTTACCCAATTTACCTGAACCGCTGCGCTTCCCCGGTCAGCCCAATTCGCGCCAGTCAAA
>JBFKXV010000064.1:0-9167 GCA_041637935.1 Burkholderiales bacterium
GCATCCTTCAACGACATCATGAAGTCGGCGTTCTCTTCACCCGGAACGCCGAAAATGTGCGACACACCCTCGCGTTCCAGGCAGCGGACCAACAGGTCGGAGGCTTTTTGTTTTTCAGTTTTTGTTGCAGTTTGTTCTGTAGTGGCCATCGTTCAGTATTGAGCAATCAACGGCAACAAAGTTCACACTAAAAAACACGGCACGGCAACAACCGGCACAACATCAGCTGGCGCCGCATCAACCAGCACCGCAACAAACAACCCGGTGGCGCTCCGTCAGCGCCGCGCGGGGAAACATGGTCGCCCCGCTGTTACGCACTACACTAGAGGCAGGCAACGAGCCGCTCGCGCATAATGCTTTCAGCCTGCGCCATGATGCGATCGATCAATTGCTTGCACGTTGGAACATCGTCGATCAGACCGGTGACCATGCCGCAAGACCAGACACCGGCATCCATCTCGCCCTCGAGCATGATCGTGGGATAGACGCCGGCGACTTCGTCGATGATGTCATCGATCTTGATGTTGGCACCGAGACGCTTTTCCTTCTCGAGCAGTCGTTCGGTGGCAGCGTTGTTGAGCACGCGCTCCGTGTTGCGCATTGGACGCATCACCAGCCGGGTGTCGAGTTCGGTGGCGGCGACCAACGCCTTTTTGACGTTTTCGTGAATCGGTGCTTCCTGGGTCGCCATGAAGCGCGTGCCCATATTCATGCCGTCAGCGCCCAATGCCATTGCGGCGACCAGCGAGCGGCCATCAGCCATACCCCCGGAGGCGACAAAGGGGATTTCCAGTTCGTCAGCAGCGCGCGGCAGCAAAATGAAATTGGGAATGTCGTCTTCACCCGGATGGCCTCCGCACTCGAAACCGTCCACTGACACGGCATCGCATCCAATCGACTGCGCCTTGAGCGAGTGGCGCACCGACGTACACTTGTGGATCACCTTGACGCCGGCATCTTTCAGCGCTGGCAGTACCTGCTGTGGGTTTCTGCCGGCGGTTTCTACGATTTTCACACCGCCGTCGATGACCGCCTTAACGTAGGCGGGGTAATCGGGGGCAGCCAGCGAAGGCAGAAAGGTGAGATTGACAGCAAACGGCTTGTCAGTCATGTCCCGACAGCGGGCGATTTCGTTAGCCAGATCCTTCGCTGTTTTTTGCGTCAATCCGGTAATGGTGCCCAATCCACCGGCGTTCGACACGGCAGCGGCGAGTTCTGCAAAGCCAACGTAGTGCATGCCGCCCTGGATGATCGGGTGCTCGATGCCGAACATTTCTGTGATGCGGGTCTTCATTGCTATGTAATCCTGTCAGTTTGTATGGCGTGAGTTTGTATCGCGACAATTTTCTATCGGGAAAATTTGTATCGGGTCAATTCTGTATCGCGTCGATTTTATAATGCGAACGTGATTGTATATGTTGCGCGGCAGGCGAACATTGAAGTGTGTCAGCTACTCGCGCTCGCCCCTGGCCGGTGGGATTTGCTTTATTGGCGCAGCACCGTTTTGCGATACAGATCGCCAAGCACGCCTTTCGGATCGTAGCGGGCCTTGAGACGGCGCCAGGCATCACCGTTGTAGGTTTGCCAGAATTCCTGTTCCGGATAGTAACTGTCCGAGTACAAAGACTTGATGCCGCCCAGCGCGGCGACTTGTTTCTCGATCAGGCGATTGTGAAAACCGCGCTCGAAGGCGTGCGAGCGGCGCACCACGTCCCAGAAACCGAAATTCACCAGCAACTTGTTCTCCGGCACCGGGTACAGATCGAAACGTCCGAGTGGATCGCACGCCCGGATCGGGCACAACCAGATGGGCAGAATGCCGATTTCCTTGTTGAAGAAGTCGAAGAATTCGCTGGCATGTTCAATCGGCACGTCTACGTCCTGGATGACAGACTCGCGATGCTTGCCCGACAGCCGATCAAATCTTTGCATCAAACCGACGCGGCTGTTCCAGCGCATGACTTTGGTGTAGAAGCGCGAGTTCAGCCGTGACGGCCCCAATAGACGCCGCACTATCGGATTTTGGGCGCCAAGATTCTTTGAGCACCAAAACCAATCGGTATCCCAACGCCAGATGAAATCGGCCACGCTCAAATAGTCGACATCACGCTCGAGCAAAGAGCGATAAAAAATGTCCCGATAAGTGTAGTCGCTCACCCATGGCGCCTGATCGACGAAGCGGCCGCTGGTGAGCACGATCCGGTCGCGGTCGAACACCACTCCGTCGACAAAGTCGGCATCGCTTTCGCACAGCTCGCGCAATGCCGCAAAGCACTTGAACGGATCGGTGTACCTGCGATGCAGCAGTTGAACAAACGGTTTCACTGCGACGGTGCGCGCCTTGACGCGCAGCGCGTAGCCCAGCGTGCCGTAGGAGTTCGGAAAACCGAAAAACAGATCGCTGTAATCGTTATCGGGGCTTGCAACAATGACTTCACCAGTGCCGGTGAGCACCTCGATTTCGAGCAGCGTGTCGTGCACCAGGCCGTACTTGAAGGATGACGCTTCGATGCCAACACCGGCGACCGCTCCGCCAATGGTGATGGATTTGAGTTGCGGCACCACCGCCGGCATCACATTGTGCTTCAGGGTTTGTACGGTCAACTCGTCATATGGCGCCATGCCTTCGACATCAACCCAGCCTTGTTCCGGATCGACCTCGAGCACATGATCGAAGCCGCGAACGTTGAGGCGGCGTTTTGCCGCGGGCTTGCGGTCGCGAAACAAGTTCGACGTGTCTTTGCCCAGTCCGATCGGCGTGTCCGCCGCCTTTATTGCGTCAATTAGCCCGGCCTTGCGTTCAGCGAAAGTCTGCACCCGCTTGACCCTGTTCTAGTATCCGACGATGTTGCCGAGGCAACTAGTCGCCGCCGATTTTGACCAGGCTATGCCGGCCGTTCTCATGCCGTTTCCCGGTTTTTTTCACTAACACCGGATGAACTGTGTCCGGCAACCGGTGGCGCGCCGGCCTGACCAAAGTCGTCCGCGTACAGGAAGGCGCGGCTCATCGGGTAGTTGTCCTTGGAAATATTGCCTTTACTGAAAACGATCTGGAACAGGTGTGTTTTGGCGTAGGGAGAGCGGAACATTTCAGCGCACGAGACCAGATAGGTTCGCCAGATACGATAGAAACGCTGATCGAATTTTTGCGGGTCAAGCGCATGAATGTCATCCCAGTGCTGATCGAAGCGCTCGGTCCAGGCGTCGAGTGTGAGCGCATAGTGGCGGCGCAGATTTTCGATGTCGACAATCTCCAGGCCACACTCCTCCATCGCCGTGATGGTCTCCGCAAGGCTTGGAATCCAGCCGCCCGGAAAAACGTACTCGCGAATATAGTATTCAGTGTCACGCACACCGACATGACCGATAAAGTGGAGCATGCCAAGACCACCGGGCTTGAGAAAATCGGCATGCGCTTTGACCACTTCTTTCAACGAGTCGCGCCCGGCATGTTCGAGCACCCCGATGGAGACGACCTTGTCGAACTGGGCGTGGACTTCGCGAAAGTCGGCTTCACGAGACTCAAGTTGATCGCTCATACCGCGCCGGTCGATTTCGTCCTTGAGCCAATCGACTTGCTCGGTCGTCGTATTGATACCGCACACCTTGACACCATGGTGCTCGGCGGCGTGAAACATGAAGCCGCCGAACCCGGTTCCAATGTCGATGACTGATTCACCGGGTTTGAGGCGAACCTTCTGGCACACGTGCTCAACTTTATTGCGCTCCGCCTGCTCGATGTTCTCGGTGCCCTCTTTCCAGTATGCGCAGGTATACATCATCAAATCGCGATCCAGCCAGTAGCCGTAAAAATCGGCACCGTGCGAGTAGTGAAACCGCGCATTGGCCTTGGCCCGCGCAATGCTGCGATTAGAGTACCGCCATTCGTGCCATTTGTTGCGCAACCGGAGCAGCGGATTGCCTTTGCGGTCGAAGCGGCTCTGCAGGCCGATGCGGAACACCTGGCCGAGGTCGCCATCGACGTCGATCTCACCATTGAAATAGCCTTCCAGGAAGCCGACGTGGCCAAAGGCGACGAGACGCCATTGGGCCCACCAGGTCTTGAAATGCACGTGCACGACGGGCTCTGCGTCATGATTCTGCCAGGTCGAGCCGTCGGCAAAGGTCATGCGAAAACACAGATCGGTTCGGCCGCCGAGGGTGTGAATCAAAGACTTGAACATCGCGTCCTCCACTTGATTTTTCGTTGTTTGGTCGAAAACCGTCTTAAGTATCAAATAATAACGAATTAATTCACGGCGCCGTAACCGATTAGCCGGCAACGCGCACGGCATGTTGCACGATTTTCGCTCGCTCCAGTGTTTTGGCAAGCCAATCAATCCAAGCGATAATCTGCCATTGACAGCCAAGATCAAGGCAAATCGGGGCAAACTCTGGTCGCAATTGCTTTGTTTTCAAAAAAAGGGAGACGCAATGCCTGCCTATGTGATCACCGAGATCGAGGTCACCGACCCCAAGGGCTATGAGGAATACCGTTCGAAAGTGGGAAAATCGCTGGAAGCTTACGGCGCCAAATTCCTGGTGCGCGGCGGGGAAATCGACGTGCTGGAAGGCGACTGGCAGCCAAAGCGAATTGTGATGTGCGTTTTCGACAGCATGGACAAGGCGCGTCAATGGTACGACTCTGACGCATATCGCGAACTAAAGACGATTCGCCAGAACACCGCCAGCATGAACATGGTTGCCGTAGAGGGCATTTAGGTTGGATCGGGGGGCGCTGACAAGGTCACCGCTCAGGCACCCACATAAGCAGGTTTATCCATGACACAAAACAGCCAGCCCGACGCTGCAATGCAGAAAATCCACGACAAGCCAAACAAGCGCGTCGTGTCGGTCCTGCTCGAGCGTGCAAAGCAGTCCGCCACGCCGGAGGAACTGAGTAAAATCATCAGAACCGACCCCATTCTGTGCTACGCCTTTCTCGCCGAATTTGGCAGCAGCGGAGCAGTGCCGCGCGAATACATCACGTCATGCCGTCAGGCCATCGAACTGATGGGTCTGCCTTTGTTGACCGAGTGGCTTGAAGCGGCGCTGGAGCATGCGGTCGATGTGCCCAAGCTTTCCCGCCGTGTGCGCGATGCGTTGATTCGAGCACGCTTCATGGAATTGATGGGCCGCACCACGATGCAGCGCGACGATACCGAAGACCTTTATTTGGTCGGCTTGTTCTCGCAGTTGGACAAACTGGTCGACATGGCACTGCCTGAACTGATACTGCCGTTGCCATTTTCCGAAGACGTCCGCGCGGCGATTCTCGAGCAGCGCGGTCGCATCGGACGATTACTCAAGTTTGCTCAGACCATCGAGAGTGCGGACGAGACGGGCATCGACTTCATGCAGACCAATATGCGGCTGCCGTCAATCAAGGTCTATGATGCCTACAACGAGGCCTATGACTGGATGAGGGAAACCGAAGCGAAGCTCGTCGCGAGCGGTTGATCAGAGTCAGGCACAACCGCTTTCACCGCAGAGTGCGCGGAGGACGCAGAGGAAAATCTGAGATCAATAGCGTTGTGTGCGTTCCCGGATTTCCTTCGCCTCACCAATCGGCCTCCACTGAAAGACTCGCGACGTCTCCGCGAATGAATACGCACCTCGTCGATTCTGTTACTTCTTCTTCGTGAAGACCCTGCACGCCTCCAGGGGTCGCATCCCCACAAGCGGGGCCCCTGCTCTTCCCTGTCCGTCGTGCCCCCTCACTTGTCACTGTTTACCGGTCACTCGTCACTGATGATTATTTCAAGCGGCATCTTGAATTTCTTCGGCAGTACACGTCCCATGCGTGCACGCTTGAGCGCGTGATGGCCGAGCTTCGCTCCGGACAAGGTAATCTTGTCTCGCTTGCCGGAACGCTGCGCCGTGCCGGCCACAGCGAGACTTTGCTTGTCTGAGACGGCGACTGCAGCAAGGCGGTCTTGTTCATCCAGTCCCATGACAATCATGCCGCGGCCACGCGGCTGATATTTCAGTTCGGCGATGGGGAACAGCAACAACTTGCACTTCTGCGTGAGCGCAGCGACGTAATTGCCGGAAGATTCTGAATAAACAAAAGGCGCAATCGGTGTTTCTTCCTCGTTGAGCGTCATGAAATCCCTTCCTGCTTTTCGGTTGGAAACCATGTCGCCAATTTTGGAAAGGAATCCATAGCCGCCGGTGGATGCAACAATCACCGGCGTGTCAGGCTTGCCGGCCAGGCAAAACAGTATGTGCGCCCCATCCTGGACTTCGACCAGCGATGAAGACGGCACACCGTCGCCGCGCCCGGAGGGCAGTTGCGAAGCTTCGACACTGTAGGCACGCCCTTTGGAGTCGAGGAAAATCACCGGGTCGACCGTGCGACATTGAATCAACGACAGCAGACTATCGCCTTCCTTGAAAGACAGGGCCGCCGGGTCGACTTCCCACCCCTGGCGCGCCCGCACCCAACCCCTGCGCGAGAAAATCACCGTGACGGGTTCATCAGTGACACGGATTTCGATGACCGCTTTCTCGGATTCTTCGATCATGGTGCGCCGTTTGTCGCCAAACGCCTTGATATCCGCAGTAATCTCATCGCTGACCAGTTGCTCGAGAACGCCACGGTCCTTGAGAATTTTGTCCAGGTCACGGCGTTCCTTTTTGAGCCCTTTGAGTTCCTGTTCGATTTTGATGTGCTCGAGTTTGGCGAGCTGCCGCAGCCGCATGTCGAGAATGTCGTCGGCCTGACGTTCGCTCAACTTGAAGGCCTTGATGAGTTCGGCCTTGGGTTCGTCGGCGCTGCGGATAATCTTGATCACCTTGTCGACATTGAGCAGAACGATCATGCGCCCTTCGAGCACATGAGTACGATCAAGAACTTTGTCGAGGCGATAGCGGGTTCTTCTGGTGACGGTTTCGAAACGAAACTGCAGCCACTCGAAAAGAACGTCGCGCAGATTCTTGCCGGCCGGGCGACCATCGAGCCCGACAATGACCAGGTTGATGGACGCGTTGGTCTCGAGGCTGGTCTTGGCCAACAAACGGTTGATGAACTCGGTTTCGTCGATTCGCGAGGTCTTTGGCTCAAACACCAGGCGGACCGGGTGCGTGCGATCTGATTCGTCGCGCATGCGATCAAGAATAGCCAGCATCGCCTGCTTCTCGCGCTGCTGCTCGGCGTTGACGGATTTCTTGCCCGCCTTGGGCTGTGGGTTGGTGAGACTGTCGATTTCTTCCTGCACCTTCTTCGACGACACGCCCGGCGGTAATTCATGCACCACCAGTTGCCACTGACCGCGAGCGAGCCGCTCGATTTCCCACCGGGCGCGAACACGCACCGAACCGCGGCCCGAGCTGTACGCCTCGACCATGTCTGCGCGCGAGGTAATGATCTGCGCGCCGCCGGGAAAGTCAGGGCCTTTGATATGACGCATGATCTGGCGTACCGACAAATTCGGGTCCTTGATCATGGCAATCGCAGCATTGGCAACCTCTGTGAGGTTATGGCTGGGGATCTCGGTTGCCATGCCAACCGCGATACCGGAGGCGCCGTTGAGCAACAGCACCGGCAGGCGTGCCGGCAATACTTTCGGTTCCTGAACGCTGCCGTCATAGTTGGGGATGAAATCAACCGTGCCCTGGTCGAGTTCGGACAGCAGCACATCGGCGAAGCGAGTCAGACGCGCTTCGGTGTATCGCATCGCTGCAGCGTCGTCGCCGTCGCGCGAGCCGAAATTGCCCTCGCCGTCGACGAGCGGATAGCGCAATGTGAAATCCTGCGAAATCCGCACCAATGCGTCATACACCGAGGCATCACCATGTGGGTGAAACTTACCCAGCACATCACCCACGACGCGGGCGGATTTTTTGCGGGGTGTGCCGGCTAGCGCGTTCATCTCCCACATCGCATAGAGGATGCGCGACTGAACCGGTTTTTGACCGTCACCAACGCGCGGAAGCGCACGATCCTTGACGGTCGCAATGGCATATTGCAGGTACTGGGTAGAGGCATAGCGTCCAAGCGGCAACCGGTCCTCAAAACCGCCCGACAGCGGTGCAAAATACGGCGGCAGGCTGCCACCATTTCCACCGGCAACTTTGGCGCCGCCTGGCCCACCGGTTCGTTTCGAGCCGGCGCCTTTCTTGCCACTGCCTTTTCCGCCGCCGGCGCCGCCGCTCTTGCGCCGCGCGTCCCGCGCAGGCTTGTCGACAACAGCCATTTCGCCAAACAGATCTTTTTGCGAGTTCATAAACTCATTCCGTCCCGGTAACTTTGCTTTCAGTGAATTTGCCGCGAACGCTCAAATTTGAATCCCTTAAATCTGGATCGCAAATAACTCGAGCCGCAGCTGAATTGCAACGCAACTAATGGCCAGTAACTACTGAATCGTGAATTCCTGTACCACCACGTCATCCGGTCCATCACTGATCGTGAACTTCCAGACACCGGGGCGCAAATCGGCCGCGTCACGCGCGCGATAGCCAGAACATCCGTAGGCGATGCCGTCTCGCACCTTGAACAGGCGTGGCACGCTGTAGCCGGCGTTTTCTCCGCCTTCCTTTCCTGCAACCGCCGGGTGTTCGAGCGCTTCAACCAGCATGTAGAGATCGTCATCGAAAAACTGAATATTGGCTTCAAAACAGAAACCGAAACGCACCGCAGCACCATTGGGAATGATGGTGGTCTTTTTCAGCAACTCGTTCTGTTCCGAGTAGATGCCGTATTCGACGACCTTGCCGAGCGGCTGCGGCATTTCTGATTGCTGCGCCAGTCTTAAATGCGGCGATATTTCCGATTGCTGCGCTGGTCCTGATTGAGACGCCAGTTCTGATTGAGAGGCGAGCGCCGAACCCGCCATGAACAATCCAAAAAAAACCAGGCCGGTGAACAGCAGACCCAGCAGTACGGCAACAAGTCGCATCGTTCTCAGCGTCATGTTCACTCCGATTTCATCCTATCGGCCTTTCCCGAAATGGTGTGTTCACGAAATGTCCGCCTCCACCAGGTTGCCGTAGGTCTCCATCCATTCACGGCGCTGTGAGGCATTCTCGCGCGCCATCATCATGTTGAAAATCTCCCGTGAATCGTCGAGCACGTCTTCAATCGAAACCTGTAGCACGCGCCTCGTATCGGGATTGAGCGTCGTCTCCCACAATTGCTCAGGGCTCATTTCTCCCAGCCCTTTGAA
>JBFKXV010000065.1:0-9165 GCA_041637935.1 Burkholderiales bacterium
GCTCACGGTCGCCAAGACGGTTCGCTTCGCCAAGCACGCCGAGCACGGTGATGCCATCGACCCCGATGCTTTTCATAAGTTTGACGAGATTGATCATCGACTCGTCGTCAAAGGATTCGTCGTCGCGGAATGGAGTCGCGAGAATGGGAATGACGCCAGCAAAGTTCATGGTTTAATCTGCCCGACGCGGGATAACCGTACGATAATAGCGGAGCCGGTAGAATCCGGCATTCGCAAAAATCACAATTCGGGGGAGGTCCTGCCAATGGAGATGTTCGAGAACCGTCTCAAGCAGGCACTGAATAAACGGCAGGTTCAGGTTGGTTGTTGGCTGAGTCTTGGCAGCCACACTGCGGCGGAGATATGCGCCTCTGCCGGATTTGATTGGGTGCTGATCGATATGGAACACGCGCCCAATGATGTCCCGCAGGTGCTGCATCTGCTGCATGCCGCAGCAGCCTATCCAGGCTCGATCATGGTGCGCACGTACTGGAATGACACCGTTCTGATCAAGCGTTTGCTCGATCTCGGGGTGCAGTCGTTGCTCATGCCAAACGTGCAAACGGTCGACGAAGCGCAGCGCGCTGTCGCGGCGGTACGTTATCCGCCGCGTGGCGTGCGTGGCGTGTCCGCGAATTCGCGGTCGAACCGCTTCGGACGCATCAAGGACTATTTCAAGCGGGCCGATGACGAGTTGTGCCTGATGGTTCAGATTGAGACGCGCCAAGGGCTCGATAATCTCGAGGCGATCGCCGCGGTCGATGGCATCGACGGCCTGTTTATCGGGCCGCAGGATCTGGCAGCAGATCTCGGCCATCTCGGCAATCCGGGCCACGCCGAGGCGCGAGCGGCGATGAGTGAAACGCTGCGGCGCATCGACAAGTCCGGAAAAGTGCCCGGCATACTGGCGTTTGTCGAGGCCGATGCCAAGCACTGGATCAGCGAAGGTGCGCGGTTTGTTGCAGTCACTGGCGACGCTTTTTTACTGGCGCGATCGACCGAAGCCGTGGTGGCGGCATTCAAGCGCTGACAGGGGCGTTTCCAGGCAACCAGACCGAATGAGTCGATGGCAAAAGTAACTATTGATGCAGCAGCGCTTGGTGACTACAAGGGAAAGGAAGTCGCGGTGAGCGACTGGGTTACCGTTACCCAGAAAATGATCGATGACTTTGCAGACGCGACCTACGACCATCAATGGATACACGTCGATGTGGAGCGAGCAACCAGGGATTCGCCGTTCAAGGCGCCGATTGCCCATGGGTTTCTCACCCTGTCACTGCTGTCGCATCTTCTCGGACAATCAATTGAGATTTCCGGATCGCGCATGGGCGTGAACTATGGCTTGAACCGGGTACGATTTACTGATCCGGTCCAGGTCAACTCGCGGTTGCGGGCGCGCTTTGTCCTTCATGATGTCGTTCCCATCAAGGGCGGTATACAAATGGTCTGGAAAGTGACCGTGGAGTGCGAAGGATCGGACAAGCCGGTGCTGGTTGCAGAATGGCTTGGGCGGCGCTATGGCTGAGCGCCTGCCTGCCTATTTCGTTTCACATGGGGCGCCGGCGTTGGCGCTCGATGCGAATGACCCGACGCATCGGTTCTTTCGTGAACTGGGACCGTCGCTGGGCAAACCGCAGGCGGTGCTGGTGGTCTCCGCGCACTGGGAAGCAGAGCAGCCGCGGGTGAGTGGCGTCAGTCAACCGGAAACGATCCATGATTTCCATGGATTTCCGGGAGATCTGTACCGCATGTCCTATCCCGCTCCCGGCGCCCCGCACTTGGCGCGGCGGGTGGTTCAGTTGCTGGACGAAGTCGGTATTCAGGCAACGGTCGACGCACATCGCGGGTTTGATCACGGTGCCTGGATTCCGCTTAGGCTGATGTATCCCGAAGCCGACGTGCCGGTAATCGAGTTGTCTGTCCAGGTCGGCTCGAGCAACTATCATCATTACGTCATCGGCCGGGCCCTGCGTCCGTTGCGCAGCAAAGGCGTGCTCATCCTCGGTTCGGGAGGAATGACCCATAATCTGGCTGAAGTTGAACTGGGTTCGTCGTCGAAGACGCTGCCAATGTGGGCCGAGGAGTTCCGCACCTGGGTCGTCAATGCGATCGAGAGGGGGCGCCACCAGGACTTGCTGCAGTACGAGTCGCTGGCGCCGCATGCACACCGCAATCACCCGCGGGATGAGCACTTTTTGCCGTTGTTGGCAGCGCTTGGCGCAGGCGATACCGGAAGGCGTGTGCACAGCGACGTCGCCTTCGGCTCGCTGGCGATGGATGCGTTCAGATTCGACTGACCCGCAAAGTCAAGGTCATTGACAACCTCAACGCTTCGCCATGTGCAGGCCGTTACGTCGGGCGTGGCGGCAAACAATAACGATCTGGTAAACCGAATACACAAGACAGTGCACATGGCCAAGAGCGATTTTCGTTTTATTCATACGCTGCGGGTACGCTGGTCGGAGGTCGACAAACAGGACATCGTGTTCAATGGGCACTATCTGACTTACTTTGATGTTGGCGTCACCGAGTACTACCGAACTATCGGCATGCCGTACCCGGACGCGATCGTGTCAGAAGGCGCTGACCTGTATGCCAAAAAAGCGGAAATCGAATATCACGCCTCGGCCGGGTACGATGACCTGATTGACGTTTGCGTGCGTGTCGCGCGCATCGGCCGGTCAAGTTTCCAGTTTCGAATCGAACTGTATCGGGGCGATGAGTTACTGGTTTCGGGGTCGCTGATATACGTCAATGCAAACCCCGAAACGAGGAAGTCTGTGCCGCTACCGGCGTCATTGACAGACGCCTTCAGGGAGTTCGAAACGCGGGCGCCGGAAGAGGGCGGCTCCAGGAGGTAGAATACAAAATTTGCCCTAGGCCGTTGGCCTTGGTACAAGATCGCACGCCGTCAGTCGGCCGCCGCAGTAATCACTCACATATGACAAGGACCACCGAATGAACTTCGAATTTTCTCCGCAGGTGAAGGAGCTGCAGAAACGTGTAACCGAATTCATGGAAAAACACGTCTATCCAAACGAGGCGCGGTTTCATTCGGAGGTCGAGACCAATCGAAACAACGGTAATGCGTGGATACCGACAAAGATTGTCGAACAACTCAAGAAGAAAGCGCGTGCCGATGGTTTGTGGAATCTGTGGCGGCCGAAAGCGCATGGCGGAACGCTGACCAACATGGAATATGCGCCGTTGTGCGAAATAATGGGCCGTGTAGCCTGGGCCCCAGAGGTTTTCAACTGCTCGGCGCCGGACACCGGCAATATGGAAACGATTCTTCGTTATGGATCGCCGGAACTGCAAAAACAATGGGCTGAGCCATTGCTCGAAGGTGAAATTCGATCGGCATTCCTGATGACCGAGCCGGAGGTGGCGTCATCGGATGCAACCAACATCCAGTGCCGCATCGACCGACAGGGAGATGAATACGTCATCAATGGCCGCAAGTGGTGGTCCTCAGGCGCCGGTGACCCGCGTTGCAAAATCATGGTCGTGATGGGCAAGACCGATGCCGATAACGCCGATCGGCACAAGCAGCAATCGATGGTGCTGGTGCCAACCGATACCAAGGGCGTGAAAGTCGAGCGAGCGCTGACGGTACTCGGTTACGACGACGCACCGCATGGGCATATGGAAGTCACGCTCAAGGACGTGCGCGTGCCGGCATCCAACATTCTGCTCGGCGAAGGCCGTGGGTTCGAGATCGCCCAGGGACGTCTTGGCCCGGGGCGTATTCACCACTGCATGCGCATCATTGGTCAGGCCGAGCGCGCCCTCGAACTGATGATCAAGCGCCTTCAGGAGCGCGTCGCCTTTGGAAAACCGGTTTCCGAGCAATCGGTGTGGCATGAACGTATAGCGGAATCGCGCATCATGATCGAGCAGGCGCGTTTGCTGACGTTGAAGGCGGCCTACATGATGGACACGGTCGGCAATAAGGAAGCACGCATGGAAATCGCCATGATCAAAGTCATTGCACCGAACATGGCTCAGCAAATCATCGACTGGGCGATCCAGGCGCATGGTGGTGGCGGCGTTTGCCAGGATTTCCCGGTTGCAGCGATGTATGCGCACAATCGGACGTTGCGGCTTGCAGACGGTCCTGACGAAGTGCATCGGGCGCAGATCGCCAGGCTGGAGATGCGCAAGTATCGCTGAGGCCAGATCTCCTCAGGCACTCATTGCGCAACAGGGCCGCTCGCCGCGGCCCTGCCTGTTTGTGCGCAGCTTAGTCGCTGAGCAGTGCGAATCCAAGACGCCGACCAGAGCGTAAATGTCCACTGGAACCTGATTCATATCGGTGCTCTTTTGCGTGCCCATAGCGTTGTTGGTGAAGCGCGCGTCGGGCGCGAGCATCGAGGAAGCGGGGCCGTATCAATCGACCTCGGGCTGACGATTGCGAGGAATCGTTTTAGTGTTCAACCGGGTTATTTTCGCTGCTGCGCCTGTCTTGCCGGCAAAAAAGTTCTGGCCCGCATGTGAAATATCGCAGCATCGTCTGATATCCACCAATATTCACGTGCGCTGCCGTCGCGGTGTGGCCGGACGCGAGATCTCGCGTCCCGATTGCGCCGGTGCACGCCGCGAATTCCGCTACCGATCATTCAATGCTGCGCTGCAATACCGAGGTATTGGGGTAGTATTAGGGGAGAACATTGTTGCGAAGCAATACATATCGATCGCGCGGCTTTTCAGGTTGTTGTTCAGGTCCCAGTTCCATTAGCTGAAATCGAAATCCGGAGATCCGGCGGGCGCCCGGATTTCCATCCCAACGTCAATTCCAACAAGACATTTTTTTTCTTGATGAACAAAGGCTTGCTGGGCTTGAAACGGGTATGTAGTTCGTGTATTTTGCGCCCGTAACCTTAGCTGTTACGTTCCCTGTACCTACAAGCTTCGAAAGGGGGAGTTTGAATGAAAATTGCGTTCCAAGTAAATGGAAAGAGAACGAGCGTAGATGTGGCGCCAGACACGCCGCTGCTCTGGGTTCTCCGCGATACGCTGGGTTTGGTAGGCACCAAATTCGGTTGCGGAAAAGCCTTGTGCGGTGCGTGCACCGTTCATCTGAACGGTATGGCAGTACGCTCATGTCAAACCCAAATTGGCTCGGTAGCGGGCCAGCAAGTCACCACCATTGAAGGTCTGGGTGGGAATCACCGAGTGCAGCGCGCCTGGATGGCCCTGGACGTACCGCAGTGTGGGTATTGCCAGCCTGGCCAGATGATGTCGGCGTCTGCTTTGCTCGCAACGAACAAGAACCCTTCTGATCAGGATATCGATGCTTTCATGTCGGGCAACATCTGCCGCTGTGGCACGTATCCACGAATTCGCGCTGCCATCAAGGCTGCCGCGAAAATGTCCTAAGGAGGGGTCAAGACATGGCTAATATCGTGAAAAACGAAACCCGTCGTGACTTCTTGAAAGTCAGTGGTACCGTTGCAGGTGGACTTGCCCTGGGCTTCTACCTGCCGAGCGGCCCGCGTATGGCACAGGCGGATGCTGGTGGTGGTTATGCCAGTCCCAATGCCTGGGTGCGCATCGGTATGGACAACGTTGTCACCATCATGGTTGCCCGCTCCGAAATGGGTCAGGACGTTTACACGTCCATGCCGATGCTGGTTGCGGAAGAGCTCGAAGTCGACATCAACAAGATCAACGTCGAGTTTGCGCCGCCGGCAGAGGTTTACATCAATGCCCTGCTCGGTGGTCAGCTCACCGGTGGTTCAACCTCGGTTCGTGACGCGTGGGAAAAACTGCGCAAAGCCGGCGCTTCGGCCCGCATGATGCTGGTTGCGGCGGCCGCCGATGACTGGGGTACCGACGTTGGATCCTGCAAGGCCGCTGACGGTGTTGTAACGGGCCCGGGCGGCAAGCGAGCCACTTACGGTTCTCTGGCAGCCAAGGCTTCGCAGATGGAAGTGCCGAGAGACGTTCCGCTCAAGCCGGCAAGTCAGTTCAAGATCGTCGGCAACATGCGCCAGAAACGCCTCGATACGCCGGCGAAAGTCCGCGGTACCGCGCAGTTTGGTATCGATACCCGTATTCCGGGCATGGCCTACGCCGCAGTGGTAATGCCGCCGATGATTGGTGGCAAGGTTGCTTCCTACGATGATTCCCGCGCCAAGAACTACCCCGGCGTCAAGGCAGTTGTTCAGTACAGTCGTGGTGTTGCAGTCGTTGCCCAAGACTACTGGACGGCGAAAAAAGCCGCCGCCACGCTCGACATTCGTTGGGATGCAGGTCCAAATGCCAATCTCGACATGCGGGCGCTGTGGAAAGGCATTGAGCAGGCTTCGGCCCAGCCGGGTGCTGTGTTCCGTGAGCACGGTGACACTGACGCTGCCATGATGAGTGCGGCCAAGACGATTACTTCCGAGTACCGTCTGCCGTTCGTTTCGCACTCGCCAATGGAGCCGATGAACACCACCGCTGACGTACGTGGCGACAAGGCTGTGATCATCACCCCGACCCAGTTCCAGCAGCTGATTCCGCACGTTGTCGCGGGCGCCACTGGACTGAAGCCGGAGCAGGTCGAAGTCATTACGACCTTCCTCGGTGGCGGTTTCGGTCGTCGCGTGGAAGTGGACTATGCCATCGACGCCGCGGAGATTTCCAAGGCTGCCGGCATGCCGGTCAAGATGGTGTGGAGCCGTGAAGATGATATGACGCATGACTCTTATCGTCCGGCCGGTATCTACAAGTTCACCGCCGGTGTTGATTCGAGCGGCAAGCTGCAGGCACTACGCTTCCATTCGACCAGCCCGTCGATTTCCTCGCGCCTGTTCCCGAGCGTCGTCAAGGACGGTATCGACCCGTTCGCGGTTGAGGGTATCGATAACTTCCCGTATACGGCTGATGGTGGTCTGCGCTTCACCTACCAGATGCACGACACCGGAGTCACGGTCGGTTACTGGCGTGCTGTGTCCCATAACCTGAATGCGGTTGCTCTCGAGTCGTTTATCGATGAGCTTGCGACTGCGGCAGGTAAGGACCCGATCCAGTACCGCATCGACATGCTCGACATGGGCTCGACCAAGCATCAGTGGTCAGGCCTGTCGGCGGGTGTGCCGGTTGGTCCGCGTATGAAGCGCGCCCTGGAAGAGGTACGCAAGAAGTCCGGTTGGGGCAGGAAGCTGCCTGCGGGACGTGGCCAGGGTGTTGCCGTGATGGAAGGCTACAACACGGTGATTGCGATGGTTGCGGAAGTGACCGTCAGCAACGCATACGATGTGCAGATCGACAAGATTACGGCAGTCGTCGACGCTGGTACCCTGATTCATCCGGATCAGGCGCTGGCTCAGATGCAGTCGTGTATCAACTACGGTCAGTCGGCTTGTATGTGGGGCGAAATCACGCTCAAGAATGGTGCCGTTGAGCAAAACAACTTCGACACCTATCGTGTTGCCCGCATCAACGAGGCGCCGAAGGAACTCAATATTCACTTCATCAAGAGTGATAGTGTTCCTGGCGGTCTTGGCGAGCCGGGCACCGCTGTTGTCCAGCCGGCAATCGCGAACGCGATCTTTGCCGCAAGTGGCAAGCGGCCCCGCACGCTGCCGTACACGCCGGAGAATATCCGCGCGAGCACCTAATAAGAACCTCTGGACCCGCCTCCTTCTGTGGGGCGGTCGTCCTGAGAGATTATTAGTCTCAGACCCCTCGGTTATGCCGGGGGGTCTTTTTTTGTGTGGGGCCGCGGCCGGGGGCCTCTGGCGACGGGCCAAGGCCGAATCAAGGCGCCTGCAATGGCGCAATAGCGACGCAGATACCGCCGATTTCTTCTTAAATCTGCCAGCAGATTTACGACGGCAATGCCGGGCAGTTGGCTGCAAACGGGCTGCGCGGCCCGATTGCAGCGTCACGCTTCGGCAGACGCGACGTCTCGCTATCGCACACCTGAACGTGACAGGCTGCTAAAATCGTTATTTCCGGCTGGATAGAACGAACATCTAATCGAACGGGTAGTGGTATGGATAGCGTTGATCTGCAAGTTCTAAAAAGCAGCGTCGCATGGCGCAGCGAAGGTCACAATGTCGTGTTGGTGACTATCGTTGAAACCTGGGGTTCGTCGCCGCGTCCGGCTGGCGCAATGCTGGCGATCCGCGATGATGGACTGGTTGCCGGCTCGGTTTCGGGCGGCTGTGTCGAAGACGATCTGATCGACAAGATTCGCAATCAGTCGCTGCGGGTCGAGCGCCCGCAGGTGGTCACTTATGGCGTAACCAAGGAAGAGGCGGAGCGTTTTGGCTTGCCGTGCGGCGGCACTTTGCAGCTCGTCCTGGAGCAGGTGACGGACGATGCGGCGTTGAGGCAGTTACTGGAAAGCGTACAACGGCATGAACTGATTGTGCGCACCCTCGACATGCAGACCGGGCGCGTAAAACTGCAAGCTGCATCGCGCGAGGACGTGTTGTCGTTTGACGGCAAGACGCTCAAGGGCGTGTACGGTCCGAGGTGGCGTTTGCTCGTGGTGGGTGCAGGTCAATTATCCCGCTATGTAGCGCAGATGGCGCAAGCACTCGATTACCATGTGACCGTGTGTGATCCGCGCGAGGAATATGCCGACACTTGGGACGTGGAAGGTGCTGCGCTTGACCGTGGCATGCCCGATGATGTCGTGCTGTCAATGAATCTGGACTCGCACAGCGCGGTCGTGGCCGTGACGCACGATCCGAAGATTGATGATCTTGCCTTGATGGAAGCGCTGAAGTCGCCGGCTTTTTATGTAGGCGCGCTGGGTTCGCGTTTGAACAGCGAAAAGCGGCGCGAACGCCTCGCTTTGTTTGACCTTTCGCAACAAGAGATTGACCGCTTGCATGGGCCGGTTGGCCTGCGCATTGGAAGCAAGACGCCGCCAGAGATCGCTGTGGCGATACTTGCCGAAATGACGGCGGTGCGGCACGGTATCGAATTGACGACGATCGGTACAGACGCAGGTAAACAGGTTTCGGCCGACGGAAACCAGCAAGTTTGCGCGACGACGACGGCTGCCTGAGCCCGCGGGTCTAGATTGCGTAATCAAACCGGGAGCCAGGCGGCTCCCGGTTTGATTTGAACAAACACAAAAAACATGGAGGTAAATATGAGGCTCGGTGGAAAGACTGCGATCGTAACGGGAGGCGGCTCCGGCTTCGGAGAAGGAATTGCCAA